>JANNGY010000542.1:0-2770 GCA_031404095.1 Betaproteobacteria bacterium
TTCCCGGCCTGGCGCCGCGTCAGCGCCGCATCGTGCGCATGATCGTCTGGATCAGCGTGCTCGAATTCGTCGTATTCCTGTTGCTCGCCGCAATCTTCTGGGCGGAACAGCGGGGCGGCTGAAAAATCAGGCCATGAACCGGCTTGGGTCAAAGCTCGACCTGAGTGCCGAGTTCGACGACGCGATTGGTCGGCAGCTTGAAGAAGTCGGTCGCCGTTCCGGCGTTGCGGAACATCCACGTGAACAGGATTTGCCGCCACAGCGGCATGGTCGGTACGCGGTTGGGGACGATGGTTTCGCGGCCCAGGAAGAATGATGTCTCCATCATCTCGACCGGCGCCATGCCATGCTCGCCGCATAATTCGAGCGCCAGCGGGACGTTCGGATCGTCCTTGAAGCCATAGTTCAGGATGATGCGATAGAAGCCATCGCTCAGCTGTTCGACCAGAACGCGTTCCGTTTCGTCGACGTGGGGGATGTCCTGCATATTGACGTTGAGCAGGATGACGCGCTCGTGCAGCACCTTGTTGTGCAGCATGTTGTGCAGCATTGCGCGCGGCACGCCGTCGGGGCGCGTGGTCATGAAAATTCCGGTGCCGGCGACGCGATGCGGTCCGCCGTATCTAAGGCTGGCGAGGAAGGCATCGAGCGGGATCGAATCCAGCTGAAGTTTTTCGTAGAGCAGGGCGCGACCGCGCCTCCAGGTGGCGAACAGCGTGAATATGCCGAGGCCAAGCACCAGCGGGAACCAGCCGCCGTCGAATACCTTGATCAGATTGGCGGAGAAGAACGCGAAGTCGACGACAAGGAATAGTGTCAGGAAGAGTCCCGCCTGCAGCCAGTTCCAGTTCCACAGGGCGCGTACCACGACAAACGCCAGCAGGGTGTCGATCATCATGGTCAGGGTCACGGCGATGCCGTAGGCCGACGCCAGGTTCGAGGACGACTTGAAGCCTAGCACCACGATGATCACGGCCAGCAGCAAAAGCCAGTTGATGTTGGGGATGTAGATTTGTCCCTTTTCGCGCTCTGAGGTGAATCGGACCTGGAGTCGCGGGCAATAGCCGAGTTGCATGGCCTGGCTGGTCAGCGAAAACGCTCCCGAGATTACGGCTTGCGAAGCGATTACGGTGGCGGCGGTCGCCAGGGCGACCATCGGATAGAGCAGGCTGTCGGGCACCAGCATGAAGAAAGGGTTCTTCACCGCGGCCGGATTGTCGAGGATCAGCGCACCCTGCCCGAGGTAGTTCAGATACAGGCAGGGGAACACGTAGCCCAGCCATGCCCATTTGATCGGCCGTCGGCCGAAATGACCCATGTCGGCATACAGGGCTTCGCCGCCGGTGATCGCCAGGACCACCGCACCCAAGGCCAGAAAGGCGTGAGAACGGTTCTCCAGGAAAAAGTGCAGGGCGTACCATGGGTTGATTGCGTTGATTACGTCCGGGTGCTTGAGGATGTTCCAGATGCCCAGTACGCCAAGCGTACCGAACCAGAACAGCATGACAGGTCCGAACAAGGCGCCGACGCTGGCCGTGCCGCGCGGCTGAAACAGAAACAGGCCGCAGAGGACCGCGATGGTGATAGGTACGACATAGGGTTTGAACATCGGTGTGGCGACTTCCAGCCCTTCAACCGCTGAAAGTACCGACATGGCTGGTGTGATCACTGCGTCACCATAGAACAGTCCGGCGCCAAAGATGCCTAGTATCGACATCAACCACAACATGCCCGGTCCTGCGCCCTGGGTGCGCAGGGCAAGCGAAGTCAGCGCCATAATGCCGCCTTCGCCGCGGTTATCGGCGCGGGTGATGAACATCACGTACTTGAGCGACACCGTGATGGTCAGCGCCCAGAAGATCAGCGAGAGAATGCCCAGCAGGTTATCCGGTGTTACCGCCACGGCGTGCGGGCCGTTGAAGACCTCCCTCATGGTGTAGAGCGGGCTGGTGCCGATGTCGCCGTAAACCACGCCCATGGCCGCCACGGAAATCGCGGCGAGGCGGGTTTTCGAAGGCTCGCCAGTGGGATTGCTGCTCTGCACCATGCGACGATTATAGGCGCATCGGGAATCAGGCGTTACGCATCCAAAGCGCCCAAATTCATGGTGGAGAATCGGTGCGACGCAGCGGTGAGATGCCTCCGTGCGGCCTTCGCGATCGCTTCGAAGCCGAAGCGCTGGCACCTGCCACCGCGACCAGGTCGGGTGTAGTCATGACAAATCCGCCTTGGAGATTGTGGGGCGATCGAGTTTGTCGGATAATTCGCGCCTCGCGCAGTCAGTATTTCTCAGGGCGGCGACATCCCGGGCCGGGGTGACGGAATCGGTAGACGTAGCGGTCTCAAACACCGCCGCCGCAAGGCATGGGGATTCGACTTCCCCCCCCGGCACCAAGAGTAGCTGCAAAACCGTCCAGGCGAGGCCGGCAATACGGATTACACTTGGCCTTAGGTGTGCGGTTTGAGTTTTCGATGGAGGGAATGTTGTGGGCTCGCCGAATGCTGGTGTTTCATTGACCATACTGCGTGCGCTGCCGATCTTCGAGATGCTCGATGACGACAGTCTCAAGCCGCTGACACGTGTGGCCATGTTGCGCACTGTTCCGCGGCATACCGTCGTACTGCATGCCGGCGATAGTACCGACAACATTTACTTCGTCCTTTCAGGTGCCTTGAAGGTGCAGGTCAGCGACAAGGAAGGGCGCGAGGTTATCCTCTCCATGCTCGGTCCCGGAGAACTGTTTGGCGAAATGGGGGTGCTTGACGACCA
>JANNGY010000543.1:0-6501 GCA_031404095.1 Betaproteobacteria bacterium
GCTGCGTGGATCGGGGGTTGCCTGGGATTTACGCAAGAAGCAGCCGTATGAAGTCTACGACCGCCTCGATTTCGACATCCCGATCGGCACCAACGGCGATTGCTACGATCGCTATCTTGTCCGGGTGCAGGAATTCCGCGAATCCAACAAAATCATCAAGCAGTGCGTGGACTGGCTGCGCAAGAACCCGGGCCCGGTTATCAGCGACGACCACAAGGTGGCGCCGCCTTCCCGCGAAAACATGAAGGCCAACATGGAGGAGCTGATTCACCACTTCAAGCTCTTTACCGAGGGTTTCCATGTGCCGGCCGGCGAGACCTATGCGGCGGTGGAGCATCCAAAGGGTGAGTTCGGCATTTATCTCATGTCCGATGGCGCCAACAAACCCTATCGCCTGAAGATTCGTCCCCCGGGCTTTGCGTGTCTTGCCTCGCTTGACGAAATGTCGCGCGGCCACATGATTGCCGACGTGGTGACCATCATCGGCACGCAGGACATCGTATTTGGAGACATTGACCGATGAGTACCAGCGCGCTTTTGTCCGACGCGGCCAAACGCAAGATTGACCGTGAACTGACCAAGTACCCGGCTGACCAGAAACAGTCGGCCGTGATGTCGGCGCTTGCCATCGCCCAGGATGAGCATGGCTGGCTGCCCAACGAGCTCCAGGACGAAGTGGCGAACTACCTGGGCATGCCGTCAATTGCGGTCTACGAGGTGGCGACGTTCTACAACATGTACAACCTGAAGCCAATGGGCCGGCACAAGATTTCCGTTTGCACAAATTTGCCGTGTGCTTTTTCTGGCGGGGTTGACGCGGCCGAATACCTGAAAAGCAAGCTTGGCGTCGACTGGAAGGAATTGACCGCCGACGGCAAATTTACCCTTGTCGAAGGCGAGTGCATGGGTGCTTGCGGCGATGCGCCGGTGTTGCTGGTCAACAACAAGCGCATGTGCAGCTTCATGTCGCCGGAAAAACTCGACAAGTTGATCGAGGAGCTCAAGTGACAACGTCGCGAAGCAAAGTTGTCATCCCGGCGAAGGCCGGGATCCAGGGTGACCGGTCATGATGATCGACTACGGCCCCGACGCCATCATTCTCAAGGGTCTTGACGGCAGCAACTGGCGTCTCAAGGACTACGAGACGCGTGCCGGCTATCAGGCGCTGAAGAAGATCCTGAAGGACGGCATCAAGCCCGAGGACGTCACGGCCGAGGTGAAGAAATCCGGGCTGCGTGGCCGCGGCGGCGCCGGCTTTCCCACAGGGCTGAAGTGGAGCTTTATGCCGCGTCCTTTCGCGGGCCCCAAATACCTGGTATGCAATTCCGATGAGGGTGAGCCCGGTACATTCAAGGATCGCGACATACTCCGGTATAACCCGCATATCCTGATTGAAGGCATGATCATCGCCGCGTATGCGATGGGCACGGCGGTCGGCTACAACTATATTCACGGCGAAATCTGGGCGGAGTACGAACGATTCGAGGAGGCTCTGGAGGAGGCGCGAGCGGCAGGGTACCTGGGCCGGAATATTCTGGGCAGTGACTTTTCGTTTGAACTGCATTCCCATCACGGCTTCGGGGCGTATATTTGCGGCGAAGAGACCGCTTTGCTCGAGTCAATTGAAGGCAAGAAGGGCCAGCCGCGCTATAAGCCGCCGTTTCCCGCGAGTTTTGGCTTGTACGGCAAACCAACCACCATCAACAACACTGAAACGTTCGCCGCGGTTCCCTATATCCTGCGCGAGGGCGGTGAGGCGTTCCTGAACCTCGGTAAGCCGAATAACGGCGGCACCAAGATTTTTTCGCTTGCGGGTCACGTCACGCGCCCCGGCAATTACGAGATCAACATGGGCACGCCCTTTGCCAGGTTGCTTGAACTGGCCGGCGGCGTGCGCGGCGGAAGGAAGCTCAAAGGCGTGATCCCGGGCGGGTCCTCGACGCCGGTCATCAAGGGAGACCTGATGATGACCCTGGACATGGATTACGACTCAATCGCCAAGGCCGGCTCGATGCTCGGCTCGGGTGCGGTTATGGTGATGGACGATACGACCTGCATGGTAAAGGCCGCCGAACGCCTTGCCTATTTCTACTTCGAGGAATCCTGCGGCCAGTGCACCCCCTGTCGCGAAGGCACCGGCTGGTTGTATCGCATTGTTCATCGCATCGAGCACGGTTTGGGCCGGACGGAGGATCTTGATTTGTTGTTGAACCTGGCCGATCAGATCCAAGGCCGCACGATTTGCGCGCTTGGTGATGCCGCGGCAATGCCGGTGCGTGCTTTTGTAAAGAACTACCGCGAGGAATTCGAGTTCCACGTCGCTCACAAGCGCTGCATGGTTGGACCGGGGGGCTATTCGACGTCGCCGGTGAACGAACCGTTGGCGATGGCCGCCGAGTAAGACAAACAAGACAAATGATCAATCTAGAGATAGACGGAAGACCCGTCCAGGTGGAAAGCGGCGCAACCGTGATGGATGCGGCCAACAAGGTCGGCACCTTCATTCCGCATTTCTGCTATCACAAGAAACTGTCGATCGCGGCAAACTGCCGCATGTGCCTGGTACAGATCGAGAAGGCGCCCAAGCCGATGCCGGCCTGTGCGACACCTGCCAGCGAAGGCATGAAGGTGCAGACCAATTCCGAATACGCCAAGACCGCGCAGAAAGGCGTGATGGAGTTCCTGCTGATCAACCATCCGCTCGATTGCCCCATCTGCGATCAGGGCGGGGAATGCCAGTTGCAGGACCTGGCAGTCGGATACGGCGCCCCGGCTTCGCGCTACCAGGAAGAAAAGCGCGTCGTCGTGAACAAAAATCTCGGCCCGCTGATTTCGACCGACATGACTCGCTGCATTCATTGCACCCGCTGCGTCCGCTTCGGGCAGGAGATTGCGGGCATCATGGAACTTGGCCAGGCCGGCCGCGGCGAACACTCGGAAATTCTTGCCTTTGTCGGCAAAACCGTCGATTCAGAATTGTCCGGAAACGTCATCGACCTGTGCCCGGTCGGTGCGTTGACATCCAAACCTTTCCGTTACACCGCGCGCAGCTGGGAAATGTCACGCCGCAAATCCATATCTCCTCATGATGGACTAGGTTCAAACCTGGTGGTGCAGGTCAAGCAGGATAGGGTGATGCGCGTGCTGCCGCTCGAAAATGAAGCCATCAATGAATGCTGGCTGTCCGACAAAGACCGGTATTCGTACGAGGGCCTGAATTCCGAAGATCGGCTCGGCAAGCCGATGATGAAAATCGGCGATGCATGGACCGAAGTGGATTGGCCGATCGCCCTGCAGGCTGTTGCCGAGGGATTGAAAGTCGTCAGGGAAAAGCATGGCGCCGAATCGATTGGCGCGCTGGCCTCGCCACACCAAACGCTGGAAGAGTTATACCTGCTCAACAAGTTGGTGCGCGGACTGGGTTCCGGCAATATCGACGCGCGCCTGCGCCAGGTAGATACCAGCGCCGACGGCAGGTTGGCCGGCGTCCGCTGGCTGGGAATGAAGTTCGCCGACATCGCCGGATTGCAGAGTGTGCTGGTGGTTGGATCGACCCTGCGCAAGGAACACCCGCTAATTGCCAATCGCCTGCGCCAGGCGGCCAAGAAGGGCCTGCAGGTCAATCTCGTGCATGTGGCGGATGACGATCTGTTGATGAAAGTCGCCAACAAGGCGATCGTGCGTCCTGGCGGGATGGTCGGGATGCTCGGCGCAATCGCCAAGGCTTTGGTGGAAATCAAGAAAGCTTCACTGCCCGGTGACGTTGCCACTGCCGTCGCGGGAATTGTCGTTTCGCCCGATGCGATGGCAATCGCACAAAGTCTCGCACAGCAGGCAAAGACGGCGGTATTGCTCGGCAATTTCGCGCAACATCATCCCCAATACACCATGCTGCATGTTTTGGGGCAGGAAATCGCTCGCCTGACCGGCGGCACGTTTGGCTTGCTGAACGAGGCCGCCAATAGCGTCGGTGCGGCGGCGGTTGGCGTTGAACCCGGCAAGGATGGCATGTGCGCGCAGGGGATGGTTCGCCAGCCCCGCAAGGCCTATGTGCTGATGGGCGTCGAACCGCAGCAGGACTGCTACGATCCGGTCGCCACCATGTCAGCATTGCGCGCGGCCGATTTCGTGGTGTCGCTGGCCATGTTCAAGGGGGCGGCGGCGGAATTTGCCGACGTCGTCCTGCCGATCGCACCCTTCACGGAAACGGCAGGTACCTTCGTCAATGCCGAAGGTACCGTGCAATCGTTCAACGGTGTCGTCAAGCCGCTGGGCGAAAGCCGCCCGGCCTGGAAAGTGTTGCGCGTCCTCGGCAACTTGCTCGAGCTGCCGGGTTTCGAGCAGGAAAATATCAATTCGATTCGTGGCGAGATTGCGCCCGATTTGCAGGCCTTTGTCGATGCCAGGCTGAACAATACGATCAGCGGCGTCAAGGTTGATATTCCGGCTGCATCCGGCGGAATTGCGCGGGTCGCCGAAGTCCCCATCTACGCTGCGGATCCGTTGGTGCGGCACGCGCCGAGCCTGCAGAAGACTGCGGATGCCAGGATGGCCCGCCGTATTGGGCTTTCCGCGGGCCTCGCCGAAAAACTGGGCATCACCACCGGCATGGATGTGCGTGTCACGCAAGCCGGCAACAGCATCATCCTGGCGGCTGCGGTGGACAACGGATTGGCCCCAGATTGCGTCCGGGTCGCCGCGGCGTTGGCGGAAACAGCAGCGCTCGGACCGATGTCCGGATCAGTCAGCATTGAGAAGGCGGCAATGGCCGCCGCTGCGGACTAGCGACGACAAGCATGGACGCACTCCTGCAAACACTCAATCAAGGTTTCATGACTGCGCTCGGCAACGAGTGGGGGCCGCCGGCATGGGCGCTGGCCAAAGCCACCGTGATGGTCACGATGGTCATCGTGCCGCTGTTGACGTTCGTGCTTTATTTTCAGCTGGTGGAACGCTGGGTGATCGGCTGGATGCAGGTGCGCCGCGGGCCCAATCGCGTCACGTTCTTCGGCATCAAATGGCTCGGTGGATTCGGCCAGCCGGTGGCAGATGCCTTCAAGCTGATGCTCAAGGAGCAAATCGTTCCGAGCGGCGCCAACAGGTGGATGTTCCTGATTGCGCCGACTCTGGCGGTCGCGCCGGCGATGGCGGCATGGGCGATGATTCCGTTTACGCCGACTTGGGTCATTGCCAATGTCGATGCCGGGATGCTGGTGATACTGGCAATGGCATCGATGGGTGTCTATGGCGTGATCATTGCCGGCTGGGCCTCCAATTCCAAGTACGCATTCATTGGCGCAATGCGTTCCGCCGCACAGGTTGTGTCATATGAAATTGCCATGGGCTTTGCATTGGTATGCGCTTTGATGGCCGCGCAGAGCATGAATCTCACGCAGGTTGTTGCGCGGCAGGATGGACCTTACGGCCTGCTGGAGTGGTTTTTCATTCCCTTGTTCCCGATGTTCATCATCCAGTTCATCGCGGGCGTCGCCGAGACCAACCGCCATCCGTTCGACGTGGCAGAAGGCGAATCGGAAATAGTCGCCGGTCCGCTTGTCGAGTACTCGGGCATGACCTGGTCCCTGTTCTTCCTGGCCGAATACGCGAACATGTTGATGGTCTCGACGTTGTCGACCATTCTCTTTATGGGCGGATGGCTGACGCCGATTCCGCACGGAATTGTCGAGCAGATCCCGGCCGGGATATTGCGGATGCCGTTCGATTCCGGCATTCACTGGATGCTCGCCAAGATGATGGCGCTGATGATGATCTTCGTCTGGATTCGCGCCTCGTTTCCGCGCTACCGCTACGACCAGATCATGCGCCTGGGCTGGAAGATCTTCATCCCGCTTACGATCGTCTGGATCGTCGTAACGGGTGTCATGCTGATGGAGCCGTTCAATAATCTGCCCGTGCTTAACTGGTGGTTTGGAAAATAGCCATGTGGGATAGAACCAAGGAATTCCTGGGTAGCCTGATGCTGGGCGAGTTGGTACAAGGTCTGAAATTGACCGGACGGCACTTGTTCGCCCGCAAGATCACGGTGTTGTATCCGGAGGAGACGACCCCGCAGAGCCCGCGTTTTCGCGGGTTGCACGCGTTGCGCCGCTATCCGAACGGCGAGGAACGCTGCATTGCCTGCAAACTGTGTGAAGCGGTCTGTCCGGCGCTGGCCATCACCATCGAATCCGAGCAGCGCGACGACGGGTCGCGTCGTACCACCCGTTACGACATCGATCTCACCAAGTGCATTTTCTGCGGCTTCTGCGAAGAATCCTGCCCGGTGGATTCGATCGTCGAAACGCATTTGCTGGAGTATCACGGCGAAACACGCGGTGATCTCTACTACACCAAACCCATGCTGCTGGCGATTGGCGACAAGTACGAAGCCGAGATTGCCAAGCGCCGTGCGGAGGACGCCAAGTACCGGTGCCGATCTTGTGCGACTTCCCCGTGTAATAGAGAACGCGCTCAGTCGTCGTGGTCTTCCCGGCATCGATG
>JANNGY010000544.1:0-2661 GCA_031404095.1 Betaproteobacteria bacterium
GCCCGTAGGTATACCAGGCGCCGAACAAGACACCACCTTGCTGGGTAATGCTGATGCCCCAGCCGTCCTGGGTCGTACCGCCCCACCACATGTCACCGAACTCGACCGGCGCGGCACCGTGGCCGAAGACCTGGAGCAGGATCGCTTTCTCCCCTGTGATGCCATTAATCGTGTAACGCAGCACGGCGGTGGCGGCACTGGTGAAGGTAATCGTCACGCTGCCGACCGCGGCGCCGGGAACAAAACTGGCTGGCGTGTAGCTGCTGAGCGGCGCCGATGCGGGCTGGTACAGCAGCCCCGTAAAGGTCGTGAAAGCGCCATCCCAGTCGCCGGAGGGCATCACATACCAAGCCGGCTGGCCGGCGATGTCGTAGACGTATAGCGCGCTGAACAACTTGCTTCCATGCTGCTGAATCGACAATCCCCAGCCATTCTCGGCGCTGCCGGCCCACCACAGGTCGGCGTAGTTGGCAGCGCCGCCGGTCACCAGTACGACGGTATTCACGGGACTGCCGGCACCGGCGGCGTTGATACCGGTGACGGTGTAACTGGTTGTCTGTTTGGGTGCAACCATGCCTGAGGCGCTGCTTGCGCCAAAGCCGGTGCCGGTCCAGATGTATGAGGTTGCCGCAGGCGAGCAAGTTGCAAACAGCGTCGTCGAGCCACCGGCCGCAATGACCGCGGGTGAGGCCATGAGTGTGCACACCGGCAGCCGGGCCGCGGCAATGATAAAGACGTCGGGAGTCGCCATCCTCATGTTATTGGTCTCGTCGCTTTCATTGACGGCAAACGTATCGTCGACAATGGCGCGCAGGAGGTAGGTTCCGCCGGCGATGCCAGCCGGAATAGTCGCGGCGCCGGTGCACAGGCTGGTTTGCCCTGCCATCAGGCCGGCAAGGCTGCAGGTGCCGACCAGCAGGTCGATAACGCCATCGCTCCCGTTGCGGGACAGGTAGAAGCCGATGCGGAAAGGCGCGGTGGTGCTGCTGCCGCGGTTTATCACCTCCGCCATGAGGGCGGCCTGCCCTCCCGCGCTGGCGCCACCGGGTCCGGTGACGCTCATGATTTCGAGTTCCGGGGACGACTGTGCCGCGGCCACGGAGACGGTCACGCTGGTGGAATTGCCGGCACCGAGGGCGTTGTATCCCGTCAAGTGGTAGGTGGTGGTAATCGCCGGCGAAACAATGCCGGCGGAGGTGGTGCTGCCGAACCCGGAATTGGTCCACGAGTATGAAGTTGCGGCCGGGGTGCACGAAGCCATCAACGTGGAATTTCCGCCGGCTTCGATCATGGCCGGTTGAGTTGTCAGCTTGCACACCGGTGCATTGACCGACTCGGCGGCATGCCAGGCGATGGCCCGGGCACCGGCGATATCGTCCGCCTGCAGCGTATAGGTATCGCCGACATGGCTGTTCATGATCGAGTGGACCGATTGCCCGGCCTCGTCGGGATGATTGAGCCCGGCGGCGTGCCCGAGTTCGTGGAGCGCGATACGGTTGATGTCGTTGATCGCCATGCCGCTGCCGTTATAGACCAGCGGGCCGCTGTATGAACCCCAGCGCTTGGCGCTGTTGAACAGCATGTCGACCTCGATAACCTTGCCTGCCGAGTACCACAAGGCGGTGACAGCGAGCGTGCTATCACCAAATGCCAGGCCGCAAATCGTGTTCGACGATGTCACTTCATTGACCTGGTTGTAGCCGCAGCCGCCGCTGGCGCCCGCCACTTGTGCGGAAAAGAACTCATGGTCGAGTTCCGGGCCGATGCCGGCCTGGTTCCACTGCGCCATCGCGTTGCTGATCGGCTGGTCGCCGATCAACGCCTGCATCACCAGGTTCATCGACAGGCGCCCACCGGGCGCGTTGTCCAGAAGCGAGTAGGCGCTGGCTGGGCCGGCGGCAAAGGCTGAGGCAATAACCGCCGGAGCGAAAAACCGTATGAGCGCGCGGTATGTGAATGCGCGTTGAGTCAGCAGTTTCATCGGGCCACCGCAGGGATCCTGCCGCGAATGGCATCGACGAACGCAGCCTCGGTCATCGTTTCGGCAGTCTCGATACCGGCACTGTCCGTCATGGACTCCAGCGCCCGCTGCGGCAATCTTGTCACCGGGCGACCATTGTAATCGTGAACGCGCGAGACGCCCGACGATGCATCCGTGCGCATCTGGAAAATCCCCTGATCGCCGCCGACGATTGGAAACATCACTGATCCGTTGCCGCTGACAAAAACCAGGTAACGGACGCCGAGGCGAAATGCGGGGGCGCCGGCGACGGCCAGCGAATCGGCGCCAACGCTGCCCCCGAGCATTGTCACGGTGAGCGAGGCGGCCGGGACCGTACCCTTGATGATCTTCAGGTTGTCGAAACGATAGTCGGTGACGATTTCTCTGGCGCCCGTGCGCCGGGCGCTCTTTGCGGCAACAGTACCGATGACGACTTGCTCGGCTTCGGCGGCAAGCGCGTCAAAACTGCGTGCCTCGAACGAAACAGCGCCGGCGGACGGCATTTGAAAAAAGTATCCCGCCACCACAAGTAATCCTGCAAGCAGCTTCCACATGATTCCACGCTCCACCAGCTGAAAGGCAAGCCTTCGACAAACAGATGTTCGTCGAAGCTTCTCGCAAGGCCCATCGGACGGACGTGGGTTTGCGTGTAAGCATTC
>JANNGY010000545.1:0-4897 GCA_031404095.1 Betaproteobacteria bacterium
GACCATCGTTCCGGACTTCGGACTTCGCCAGACGTATTTCCAGAACAAGCACATCAAGTTCAGCCGGCTGACGCCGATCATCTACGACGAAGGCCAATCGGTCGGCACTTTGATCGCGGCCGAGACCAGCCGTACCTGGCAATACCTGGACAGCCTGCGCTTTTTCGCCGGCGGCGACACCCTTGAAGTGTGCATCCTGGTGCACGCGCGCGATCGTGAAATGGTCGCGGAAGCGATTCGCACTTTCCCCTTGCTCAAGTATCGATTCCTCGATATCGAGGAGGTTGCCACCAAGATCAAAATGAAGCCGGCGCCGACCACGTCGCACGCCGAGGAGGTATTGGTCCATCTGTTTGCGAAGGGTGGCATTGAAAACCACTTCGCGGAAAAAGAGCAGCGCCGTTTCGCGCAATATCGCCGGGCGAGGATCGGATTGTATGGATTGACCGCGGGACTGTTGGCGGTAGGCGCCGCGGGCGCCGCGTTCAATCTCTATCAGGCAGCGAGCCTGTCCGCGGCCATCGACCAGCGAAGCCAGCTGGCACGAAATATCCAAAATGAATATCAGGTGATTTCCAAGTCGATGGCCGGGCAAACGAGCGGCTCGGACACGGTGCGCGACGCCAGCACGTTTTTCAGGGCGCAGATCCGCCAACAGTCTCCCGCACCCGGCGGCATGCTCAAGGACCTTGCCATGATCTGGTCCGATTTTCCTGAAATGCGCTTGTTGCAGGCGGTCTGGGCGCCCAATCAGGAAGCGGGATTCATGCCGGCTTACCAGCCGGTGCCGCTGGTGTTGTCGCAAGCCATCAATTCGGAATTCAAACTTGCTCCCGGCACCCCCCCGCCCGCCGCAGAAGCAAACGTCGCGGCCGGCGCGTTTGATGCCGACCCGCCCTTGCCGGGCGGCAAGTTTGAAGTACTGATCATCGACGCCGCGGTTACCGGTTTCCGTGGAGATTTTCGTTCGGCCAATGACGCAATCGAGCGTTTGGTCGACAGGCTGAACAAGGCACCGGGCATGAAGACGGAGGTTGTGAAACTGCCCATTGACGTCAAGCCAAACGCCATATTACGGGCCAAAACCCAATCCGCAGTGGAATCGGGCGAAGTGAGATTCACGCTGAAAATTACCCGCAATCGCGAGGCAGCATGACGGCAAAAGGCCAAAGTGGCGCGTTCAAGGCTTTGCGGTTTGCCGGGCTTATCGCGCTTGCCGGGCTTGGCGTTGCCATTTTCCTGGTCAGCGGCAGCTATTTGTTCTGGCAATCCGAAAAAAAATCCGAAACCGTTTCGCAGCGAAATTTGCAGGACATTCGCAATCGGCTTGAGGGCCTGAAACGTGAGCGCGCCGATCTGCAAGGGTCCGAGGAAACCTACAAAAGCTTGATCGCACGCGGCGCGTTCGCGCCTGAACGGCGGCTGGACCTGATCGAAGCGCTGGCCGAACTGAAGAAGCGGCATCAATTGCTGGAACTGGAATATGAGATCGCGCCCCAGCGCCCCCTGAAATTTGCGACCGGCGCGAGTTATGCCGCCGTCGGCATCATGTCGAGCCGTATTCACCTGAAGATTCAGGCCTATCACGATGGTGACCTGGTGGCGTTCCTGGATGAGTTCCCGCGCATTCAGCGCGGCTTTTTTCCCATCGACCGTTGTGCGATCAGGCGTGTTGCCGGCCTCGAACAGCGGGTGATCGTAGCGCCCGCGCCAGGCGCGCTGGCAACGCCGGCGCCGTTGCCTTCGACTACTTCGGCGTTGGTCGAGGCAGATTGCACGCTGGAATGGATCACGCTGGTTGATAAAAGCAAGGCAACCAATATTCGCGCTGCCGCCGAGTCGCAAAAGCCGTCATGAACATTCTCGCAAAATCAATCCTGCTGTCATGCTGGCTTGCGGCGACGGGAAGTTCGGCCCAGGGGGTAGGCGCACTGGTGGCAACTCCATCTGCCGTCGATGCGAACGCACCTCTGATACTCCCGCTGGTGGGTACGCTTTTTTTCGATCAGCGGGAAAGAGAACGAATGAATGACGCGCGCAAGCGAGGCGAAATTTCTTTTCAGGGCACGCCAGCCAGCGACGCGCCGTCGGTTTTGGACGGATTCGTCAAACGCAGTGACGGCAAATCGACCGTCTGGGTGGATGGGGTGCAAAGGACGATGAGCGACGCAAGAATAATCGCGCGCGTTCAATCAACGTCGGTCGGAATGGAAACCACGACCATCATTGCGGGCGAGCAGTCCACGGCAACCATTCCATCGGTAGAGACACGCGCAACCGTTCCGGCGAAGCGTCAAAAGTCAACTCGCAAAGCGGATTCCGCCTCAGCGCCTTTGCGGAAGTGATGTTTCGTGAGTGCTGACGGCATAGCGAGAAAGCGGACGGGACGATACCGGAACGCTGGATTTGCCCTCCTGCTCGTGATGCTTCTTGCGCTGGGTGCCATTGGCGTACTGCTGGTCACCCAGTTCAATATTGGCGCGGCACAAGTGGCGCGAAATCGCGCGACCGATGAATCTTTGCAAAAAGCTGCGGAGGCATTGGTGGCATACGCCGCCGGACGCGATTTTTCTGCAAGCACACCAAAGCCCGGGAGCTTGCCGTGTCCCGACCTGAACGACGATGGCGTTGCTGAAGGTTCCTGTGGAAGCGGCACGGGATCGACCCAACAGCAAAATCGCTTGGGCCGTTTGCCGTGGAAGACGCTTGGCCTGGCAGATTTGCGCGACGCGAACGGTGACCGACTGTGGTACGTCGTGTCCAGCCAGTTCAAGACTGCGACTGCCGCCGCCATCCTGTTAAACCCGACAACCGGATTGGGAACCATTACATTGAGGAATAGTGCCGGCACCGTCATTCACGATGGAACTTCCAGCAACGCCTATCTTGGCGACGCAGGTGGCGCGGTGGCGCTGGTGATTTCGCCTGGCGCCGTCATGACTCGACAGGGATCGATGGTTCAGCAGGACCGAACCTGTAGTGGTGGATCGTGCAGTCCAGCCGGCGATTCGACCGGCACCTGCACGTCTTCACCGGCATCGTTAACCGCCAAATGCAATCCGCTCAATTATCTTGACATTGCCTTGGGGGAGGACAACGCAGATTTTGTTGACAACAATACCACCCGAACCGGCAATGGCAACGGCTTCATTCAAGGGCCGGTATTGGTTTCAGGCACGCTGGCAGTCAACGACAGAATCGTAGCAATTACCCAGGACCGGATGATGGGCGCCGTTCAGCGGCGGATTGCGGGCGAAGCCCTGAGTTGCCTGAGACTCTATGCCGGCCTTAATCGCCAGCGTTACCCTTGGCCGGCCCCGGTCTGTCGCCAGACCCCTACCAATGCCAATTTTTGGTCCGATCACAATTCTGTTTCGTTTGGCAGGGTTCCAGATACCGATTTCGACACGACCGCCGGCTCCTCGATGGCCTTGACTTGGGGTACCGGTGCGCTTGAATGCAATCTTGCCAGCTCCACCTGGTGGAACGACTGGAAATTACATGTCTTTTACGCTGTCGCCGATGCCTACAAGCCGGCGGCAACGGGCAACGGGGGGCCATGTACCACCGCGTCAAGTTGTTTGCAGGTGCAGGACAAGGAGGGCAACATCACCGCAAGCGGTAAGCAAGTTGCCGTAATTGTGGCCGGACGGCCTCTGAATACGACGACGCCAGCGCAAGTTCGCGGCGGGGACAATGATGGCTACGCGTCGAACTATCTCGAGATCAGCAACAAGTCGCTGGAGGGATTGATCAATTCGGCTCCGCCATGTGGCACGCTTACGCCCGCGCCGGTATCGACGGCTTGTTCGCCGCTATCCAGTTGCAACAAGGTAACTTCCTCAACCCGCCAGACAGGATTTAATGATGTTGTCGTTTACTACCCATAGGCAACAAGCACAATGAACCAGCGAAGCACGCGGCACCTGATCAGGCACGCCGGTTTCTCATTGCTGGAAATCGCGATCGTCATGATCATAGTGGCGATATTGTTGACAACGATTGGCGTACCGTTGTCGGCGCAGGTAGAGGCGAAACGAACCGAGGAAACCCGGCGCATGCTGGAAGAGGCGAAAGAGGCACTATTGGGCTTTGCCATGGCTAACGGGCGATTCCCCTGTCCCGCGTTTGCCAATGCCACCAGCAATTCAGCAGGCCGGGAAAGCTTTTGCGTTGCCGCAAGTGGCGCCTGTGCCGGCAGTGAAACCCAAGTCGTCCAGACTCACGGCAACTGTTCGAATTTCTACAGCGGCTTTTTGCCGGCAGCGACACTGGGATTGTCTTCGCTGGATAGCGAAGGTTTTCTCGTTGACGCCTGGAACAATCAGAGCAACCGGGTCAGATATGCGGTCTTCGGCGGCACCGTTGGCGCCGGCACTTTCCCCTTTACCAGTTCGGCCAACCCGACCGCGATGCAATTGGCAACGATTTCAGTCTTGGGCGCGACGGGCACCGACTACCTGCAGATCTGCAATAGTGGTACGGGAGTCACCGCAACGACCTGTGGCGGGGCGGCCAATACACTCACCACCAAGGCTCCCATTGTGGTCTACTCTCTCGGGCCGAATGCAGCGGAGGGTGCAACCGGGACAGACGAATCGAAAAATACTGACGGGAATATCGTCTTTGTTTCGCACACCCCGACTGCGGGAAGCAGCAACGAGTTCGACGATATCTTTACGTGGATTCCCATTAGCACCATTATCAAGAAGATGCTCGATGCCGGCAAACTGCCGTAGGATTTTTGTCAAACCCCAGCATCCGCGAGCCTCGCAGGCCGAAAGTGCCCCGCAACGCCCGCCAACAGCCAATCTACGCTGTTTGCTGCCGGCTATCGGCACGCAGTTCAAAAGTGACACCGCCCGCTTCGTTGCCCGTTAATGCCAGCAGGTAGCCC
>JANNGY010000546.1:0-13540 GCA_031404095.1 Betaproteobacteria bacterium
CTGGAGCTTTCGGTGGCAGTGCGTGCCGAGGCGGCAGAAATCCAGTAAAAGCTGCCGCCGGGAAAGACGCTCACGGTGGTCTCCGATACCTCGCTGTTCATCGAACAGGCCATCAAGGCGGGGTTTGGCACCATCCTCGAAGCCATATTGCTGGTCGCGCTGGTTATTTTCCTGTTCTTGCGCAACCTGCGCGCCACCATCATTCCGCTGATCACCATTCCGGTGTCGTTGATTGGCGCGTTCGCGCTGATGTACGTTTTTAATTTCAGCATCAACACCTTGACACTGCTGGCGATGGTGCTGGCGATCGGCCTGGTGGTCGATGATGCCATCGTGGTGCTGGAAAATATCTACCGCAACCTGGAATCCGGCATGCAGCGCACCGAGGCCGCCATCAAGGGCGCCCGCGAGATCGCCTTTGCCGTGGTCGCCATGACCTTGACGCTGGCGGCGGTATACGCGCCGCTCGCTTTCGCGACCGGTCGCACCGGGCGGCTGTTCATCGAGTTTGCGCTGGCCCTGGCCGGTGCGGTGCTTGTCTCAGGGTTCGTGGCGTTGACCTTGTCGCCGATGCTCTGTTCGCTCATCCTCAAACACGACGTCAAGCACGGCAAGGTTTACAACGCCATTGAAACCGTGTTGTTGCGCGTGACCGAAGGCTACAAGCGCGCACTGACCGCGATCCTGCGCAATCGTGTCAACGGCGTCTCGCTCTGGTCGGTGTTTGTCCTCTTGGCCATCCCGCTGTTTCTAAACTTGAAGCAGGAGCTCGCCCCGGTCGAAGATCGCGGCATCATTTTTGGCATCGTCTCGGCCCCGGAAGGCGCCACGGTTGCCTATACCTCCAGTTACGTGCAAAAGATCGAGGATATCTACAAGGAAATTCCGGAAATGGTGCGCTACAACTCCATCGTTGGTTTTCCAACGGTGTCCGACGGCCGGGTGATATTGCGGCTCAGCGACTGGAACCAGCGCACCCGCAGCCAGCAGGAAATCGCCCGCGAGCTGGTACCCAAGTTTCGCGCACTGGCGGGGGTGAACGCATTTGCCGTCAGTCCGGCATCGCTCGGCCAGGGGCGCGACAAGCCGCTGCAATTCATCATCATGACCTCGGCGCCCTATGAGCAACTGCAGCAGTATGTGGACCGGCTGATTGCCGAGGCGGCCAAGAACCCCGGGCTACTCGATATCGATTCCGACCTGAGATTGAACAAGCCCGAGCTCAAGATCGCCGTCAATCGCGACAAGATTGCCGACGTCGGTGCCAACGTCGAATCGGTCGGCCGGACGCTCGAAACCATGCTGGGCGGCCGTCAGGTGACCCGTTTCAAGAAGGAAGGGGAACAATACGATGTCATTGTGCAGGTGGCCGATGTGGATCGATCCAATCCCGACGACATCACCAACATCTACGTGCGCGGCAGAAACAACGAAATGGTGCAGCTCTCCAACTTGCTGACCGTGCGTGAATCGGTGGCGCCGCGCAGTCTCAATCACTTCAACAAGCTGCGCGCGGCGCGCATCGATGCCAATCTCGTCCCGGGGTACGCGATCAAGGACGCAATCGATTTCATGAAAGACGCGTCAAAACGCGCACTGCCGCCGACCGTGCAGAACGACCTGTCCGGGCAATCGCGCGAATTCCGCGATTCCTCGGGCAGCATTTACGTCACCTTCATCCTCGCCCTCGCGTTCATTTACCTGGTCCTGTCCGCGCAGTTTGAAAGTTTCGTCGATCCGTTTGTGATCATGCTGACGGTGCCCTTGTCGATGACCGGCGCACTGCTGGCGCTGTGGCTGACCGGCGGTTCGCTGAACGTCTACAGCCAGATCGGACTCATTACGCTGGTTGGCCTGATTACCAAGCACGGCATCCTGATCGTGGAATTCGCCAACCAGTTGCAGGAGCGCGGCATGGCGCTGCGCGAGGCGGTCATCGAATCGGCTACGCTGCGATTGCGTCCGATCCTGATGACCACCGGCGCCATGGTGCTCGGGGCGATTCCGCTGGCATTGTCACGCGGCGCCGGCGCTGAATCACGCCAGGTGATCGGCTGGGTCATCGTCGGCGGCATGTCGCTGGGCACGGTACTCACGTTATTTGTGGTGCCGACCTTCTATACGATTTTTGCGCGCAACCACCAGCACGATCGTGACGCGGCAGAACTGCAAGGCCGGCATCCTGACCATGAGCCGGTTGGCGCCGTTGCGCCTGCGGTCGGCGATTGATTCTCTTGACCCGATAATTCAGTGGCCAGGCGCTTCCGACCAAGCAACGTCAGAAGCGGCTGACGTCCGGGCTGCGATAGAAACTGAGCACTTTCGGCACGTAGGCCATCGTTTCGGGATACGGTGGAATGCGGTTCCCGGCGCGGATTACGGCATTTTCACCGGCGTTATAGCCGGCGATCGCCAGTTCCAGGTTGCCGTTGAACATTTTCATCAGGTCGCGCAGATAGCGGGTTCCCCCCTGGATGTTCTGGCCCGGATCGTAGCTGTCCTGGACCCCGTAGCGCTGGGCGGTCGCGGGAATGAGTTGCATCAGGCCAACTGCGCCTTTGGACGAGACCGCATTCGCGTTGTAGCCGGACTCGGCCCGTATGACCGCGTGTACCAGCCTTGGGTCAAGCCCATGCGCGCGCGCGGCGTCGTTGATGATCGGCACCAGTCGCGAAATATCTATCGCCGACGGCGCACTTGCCGACCACGCATTCGGGCGGAACTGTCCGGCGGTGGGAATGCGATAAACGAGCTTGTAGCGCCGGTCGAGGTGCGGCATGTTCGAAAAATGCGTGATGCCGTTTTCGTCCTTGAACGAGTAAATATTCGCATTCGCAACATCTGCGTTAGCCATGCAAGCAACCGCCAGGCAGTAGACCGCTGCCCGGAGCACAATGCCTGACTGAACTGCGTGATTACCCATATCGAGCGTCGCTCACATTAAGAATATTTACAAACTCATTGAATTTTATAACCATTTTCATTGGTCTGTCGACTATTTCCCATAGTTTCGACCTTTTTAAGCTGGCGCCGTTCCTGTAATCTAAACAAATGGAAAGTGCCAGCCTGAACTCTTCGCCGTCGTTAAAAGCCAACAAGCGCAAGATCGAACTGCCGTGGTTCATCCTTGCGGCTTTGCTGCTGTCGACCCTGGTAACGGCTTACCAGAACGCCCGGCAAGTGCGTACCGATGCCGAGATCCGCTTCCAGGAAATCGTTCAAGACGAAAGACGAGCGATTCTCCGGCAACTGCGGAATTTCGAGGATCTCATGCATGGGGCGTCTGCGCTCATGGTTGCGCTGCCCAATCTGAAACAGGCGAGTTGGGACACCTTTTTCGATGCCAGGATGCCGGAACCGGAGAATTATGCCGGCCTGATCGCTCTGCAGTATGTGCCGCCGTCACCGGCCTCGACAGCCACCGCCGGCCAAAGCCTCACCCGAGTCTTTTCCGCCCGGAAATCCGCGCAGGGTATCCCGTCTTGGCGGTCACAGCCCGAAATCGAGGATGCCATCCGCCTCGCCGATCGCAGCGGCCGCATGGTGATTTCCCGGGCAATGACAAATTTGCCCGGGCTGCCCGGCACGCAATCTCCGGTTGCGATGGTCATGATCGCCGGCGGCGATCCGCCGGCGCACAAACCCGCCGGTCCAGCCATCGTGGGTCGCGGACACCTGCTAGGCATTATTGACCTGAACCTCCTGATGACCCAGTCGGCGCGGGCCCGCCTTTATCCGGTAACGCTCGAATTATTTGATGGCGATCGCCGCGTCTATGCCCCGCCCGGAGCAACGTCGGACACTACGCAGATGTCGACCGAGTTGCCGATCGAGATCGGCCAGCGCGCGCTTCGCCTCCGCGCCAACTCCACGGCCGCGCTCGAGAGCAAGCTGCAAAACAATACGCCGCGCACGATCCTGCTGATCGGCGTGTTGGGCACGGTACTGCTGGCGGGCTTGATCTGGCTGCTGACTCGCCTGCGGGAGCAGGCAGAAGCTCTCGCGGCGAACATGACGCAAAAACTGCAGGAACAGACCAAGTTCACCGAAAACCTGATCGAGTTCAATCCGAGCCCGATTTTCCGCAAGGACGCCGAAGGGCGCTTTGTGTCCGTCAACCGCGCCTGGGAGCAACTCTCGGGCCGCAAGCGCGAAGACATCCTCGGCAAGTCATACCGCGAGTTTCAGCGTGCAGATATCGCTGCGCAGAATGAACTGCTCGATGCCCGCTTGCTCGAGTCCGAATCCGGCTACGAAATGGCCGAGGCATTCATTACCAATGCCGACGACAAGCAGTTCGAGACCATCATCGCCAAGCAGGTATTGCGTGACGCCGAAGGCCGCGCGGAAGGACTCATCGGCACCATCACCGATGTAACGCCCATCAAGCGCCTGGAACGGGAGCTGGCACAACAGCGCGAGCAATTGAACCTCGTCAATCGTTCCTCTCAGCAAGGCATCTGGGACGTTGAGCTTAAAGAGCGTGGCGCCAGCTATTATTCGCCGCGGTTCCGGGAAATTCTCGGCTATGGCGACGGTGGATTCCCGGCCGCTTTCGACTGGCACGTGACCATCCACCCCGACGACCGCGCCGCTTTTCGGGAACACATGATCGCCCACTTCAAGGGCGAAACCCCGCTGTTCGACATCGAATCACGGGTGCGCGCACGAGATGGCAGCTACCTGTGGGTTCGCACCCGCGCCATCGCGCAGCGCGATACCTCCGGCCGGGCGGTGCGCTTCGTCGGATCGATTTCCGACGTAACCGATCGCAAGCAGGCCGAGATGAAACTGGTCGATGCCAACGTGCGCGTCACGCAGGCAGCACGCGCCAAGGAAGCCTTCCTGGCAACGATGAGCCATGAAATACGCACCCCGCTCAACGGCGTGCTGGGGATGACCAGCCTCCTGACCGAAACGACGTTGAACGACGAACAGCGAGACTACATTCGACTGATCCGCGCCTCCGGCGACACGCTGCTTCGCCTGATCGACGACGTGCTGGACTTTTCCAAGATCGAATCCGGCCACATGACGCTGGAATCGGTGCCGGTCGAAATTGTGCTGGTGGTCGAAGAGGCCTTCGAACTGGTGGCCGAGAAAGCCCGCGAGAAGCAGCTGGCCTTGCTGTTCGAAATGAACGACGACGTTCCCTTCTATGTCCTCGGCGACGCCACCCGCCTTCGCCAGATCCTCCTCAACCTGTTGGCCAACGCCATCAATTTCACAGCAAAGGGTGAGATCCGGCTGACGCTGATCGCGCGGCGCACCAGCAGCGGCGGGATAGAACTCGAAGGACAGGTTCGCGACACCGGCATCGGCATTCCCGCGGACCGCGCCGACAAACTGTTCCAGCCATTCATGCAAGTTGATGCCTCGACCACGCGCAAGTATGGCGGCACCGGGCTGGGCCTGGCGATCTGCAAGCGCCTCACGCAACTGATGGGTGGCGACATCCGCGTGGAAAGCGTCGAAGGCCAGGGATCGGACTTCATTTTCACCATACAGACCGAGCTCGCGCGCGGCCCGCTGAAACCCTACATGCAGCGCGACGTGTTCGATTTCGCCGGCAAGCGCCTGCTGGTGGTCGACCGCAATGCCAGCCGCCGGCCGATCCAGGTGAGCCGCTACACGCGCTGGGGATTCAACGCCACCGCCGTCGCGCCCGAGGAGGCCGCGGAGACCTTCCGGCGCGGGCCGAAGTTTGATGTGCTGCTGACCGACCAGGTGTTGCCGACGCCCGACGCGATCGAACTTCAGGAGGCGCTGGCGCAGGACGATGCCGCACGCAAATCCCGCGGCGAGCCACTGATCGCCTCCATCATGCAGTCCAACATATCGCGTGCCGAACTGTCGGCGCGCGGAATCAAGCCGTCCCTGCGCCACGACATTTTCGTCATGCGTCCGGCGGGACGTGCGCGACTTTTCGACGTCCTGTTGCGGGCGGTCCTGCATGAGCCCAGCCACGACATTGCCACCCGGCCTTACACACCCGAGCCGGTCTACGACCGCGAGTATCAGCCGACTCTTCAATCGCCGTCATCGAATGCAGGAACGCAGCCGGGTGCCGCACCTTCGGGATCACCGGCTCACGCCATGCGTCCAGGCAGCGGATTCGTTCTGAATGTGTTGATCGCCGAAGACAATGAAGTGAACCAGCGCGTCATCCAGGGCATGCTCAATAATCTCGGGCATCGCTGCACGGTCGTCGGCGATGGGCGTGCCGCCGTCGACCAGGCCGGCAAGGAAGAATATGACGTGGTGCTGATGGACATCCACATGCCGGAACTGGACGGCGTGGAAGCGATGCGCGAGATCCGCCTGCAACTAGCGGGAAAAGTGTGCCCGCCGATTGTCGCGATGACGGCACATGCCATGTCGGGTGATCGCGAATACTATCTGGACGCAGGCCTGGACGACTATCTCTCCAAACCGATTCGCCCCGCCGAACTCGCCCTGCTCCTGGAGCGCGTAAGAAACCACTCGATGGCCTCGCCATGGGCGGAACGAGAAACCCACGTGGCGATCCCCATGTCGATGCAAGCCGTGTTGGGCACGGTGCCGGCGAATCAACCGATCGACCAGGTACCTGTTCTGGATATCGAACAGCTTCAGGACCTGCGCTACCTTCCCTCCGCGCCCGGCGAATCAACGGCCGAAAACGACCCGGTGGGTGGATTGATCCGCCTGTTTCAGTCCAAGGCCGTCGAGCGCATGAAGTTGATGGACGAGATGCTCGCCGGCGGCGATTGGCACGGCCTGGCGGAAACATCGCATAGCCTGCGCGGTGCATCCGCCAGCATGGGATTCCCACGTGTCGCCGCCTTCTGCAAGGATCTGGAAAATGCCGCGCGATCGCTGGAAAACGCCGGAGACGCAGCCGCTCCTGCGGCAGCCCGCGCGCAACTGACTGACCTGCTCGAACGAATCAAGCGCTACTATGCCGAAGCGGAAATTGCCTTGACCGAGTGGCTGGCTGCGACGCCTGTGGTGCCAATCGAATCGGCGAAACAATAGACCCGATGTCTTCCCTCGTGTCCCGTTCGAGAAGTCTGGCGGATTCATAGCGGCTTTGTTACCCGCGCATGTCGAAAAGGCCGGCTTCTTGAAATGCGCAATAGGGAACTTCTATTGACCGTGTCATTCCCGCCCTTCGACGGGCTCAGGATAGACCGGGCAGTCGCCCGCGCGGGAATCCAATCGCGCACCGCGCGTCCTCGCGGAGCCTGCCCCGGCAGGCAGTAAGCTGGGGGCGGGGATCCAAGTTGACTGCAAATTGATTCGCGTTGAAAAATGGATCCCCGCCTTCGCGGGGATGACAAATTTTTGGGGTTTCGAGTAGATTTCAATGGCGCAGAACGCCATTCGGCGCGGTGTTTGAAGCAAAATGGCCTGCGGAAGCACGCCAGTGCTAGCCTGCATATTTCATGGGGCGGCCCCTTTTCTTCACTCTTCTCACTCTTGGAAGGGGTCAACTTTGTGAAATCCAATTTGTACTTCGTGCTGCGCTGGGCCTTCGCGCTCGATAGATTTGGCCGGACACATGGCAAGCCCTGCGGCTTGCCATGTGCCTGCCAAATCCGAGTGCCCTACCGGGCGCGAGGAGTCCAGCCGCTGGCCGGCGCCGGGTTTGCCAAATGAGCGTTCTCTTCCCGTGGCATGGCTCGCCATGCCGTGGTCAGTCGAACGAAAAATCGCTCGCCCATCGACCCACTCTAGAACGCGACCCCATGAAATGTGCAGGCTAGAGGCAGGCTAAATGAAAAATATTCGACGATCGGCCTGTTTACTTTGCGCCGGCAAGGCCCCATCCCTAACCGCCGCAGACTAGAATCAAGCCACCTCAGGAGACATACATCCAGCATGGCCTATATCTATTACCTGACCCACATCCATATCGGCGCCGATTCCCTGCTTCAGCTAAAGCCCGAGTGCGAACGCATCGGCATCCGTCGCCCGCTGATTGTTTCCGACAAAGGCGTGGTCGCGGCCGGCCTTGTCGATCGAGCGACAGCCGCCCTTGCCGGCCTGTCATGTACGTTGTTCGATGACACGCCTTCGAACCCGACCGAGGCCATGGTTCGCCGCGCCACCGACATCTATCGCGATGCAGGCTGCGATGGACTGATCGCGGTCGGCGGCGGCTCGTCGATCGATCTCGCCAAGGGCGTCGCCATCCTCGCCACCCATCCCGGCGAACTGAAGACCTACGCGACCATTGAAGGCGGCAGTGCGCGCATCACCGATCAGGCCGTGCCGCTGATTGCCGTGCCGACCACTGCGGGCACCGGCAGCGAGGTCGCGCGTGGTTCGATCGTCATCCTGAATGACGGCCGCAAGCTCGGCTTTCACTCCTGGCACCTGTTGCCGCGTTCCGCCATCTGCGATCCTCTGCTCACGCTCGGCCTGCCACCCTACCTGACCGCGGCCACCGGCATGGACGCCATAGCGCACTGCGTCGAAACATTCCTCTCTTCCGCCTTCAATCCGCCAGCCGACGGCATCGCGCTGGACGGCCTCGAGCGGGCCTGGTCAAGCATCGAAAAAGCGACCCGCGATGGCGCCGATGTCGATGCGCGCCTCAACATGATGAGCGCCTCGATGCAGGGCGCGATGGCGTTTCAAAAGGGCCTTGGGGCGGTGCATTCGCTTTCTCATCCGCTCGGCGGTCTCAAGGTCGACGGCAAGACCGGGCTGCACCACGGCACCCTGAACGCGGTCGTCATGCCGGCGGTATTGCGTTTCAATGCTTCGGCCCCCTCGGTCGTCAAGGAAAATAAAATGGCGCGTCTCAAACATGCAATGCGGCTCGCCGACTCGGTGGATGTGGCCGAGGCCGTTGAAGAGATGTGCGCACGCCTCGGCTTGCCTGCCGGATTGGGGCAGATGGGCGTGCAGCGGGAAATGTTCGACATTGTGATCAAGGGCGCGCTGGTGGACCATTGCCACAAGACCAATCCACGCCAGGCAAGTGCCGAAGAGTACCGGCAACTACTGGTTGAATCGTTTTAGGGGTGGCGAATTGTCGCAGCGGTCTCACGCCGGTGCGACACAGAGCCGCATGCGGTCCAAAAAAATGCCCGATCCTGGTGGGGATCGGGCAAACCGTTCTCGGAGGAGAAATTGACGATGGAGTTAACCACCGCACTAAGCTATTAGCATTGCCCGTGCCAACTCACGAAATGAAATATTTTATTTTTAATTCAATGGTTAAGCGCTTTATCCAATTTGCTGCATTGCACCATCCCGGGGCGAATCAGGTGCTGCACGCGCCGCTTTGGTTCATCCAGAAAAACTATGATGTGGTGCTCTGCCAGTCCTTTCGATACTTGCCGGGGATCGGGCGATAGAAATCGAGGATCTGCTTCAGGTCGCGCTCGACATTGCCACTCGGCACGAACAGCGGGCCGAATCCGACCACCTTCCGCGGGAAGTCGAAGTAGGCGAGCAGCACCGGCACTTTCGCCGCATGGGCAATGTGCAGGAATCCGGTCTTGAATCCTTTGTCGAGTTGACGGGTGCCTTCCGGCGCAATCGCCAGCACCAGGCGATCGACCCGGTTGAACGCGGCCACCGATTCGCCAACAATGCCATGTGCCTTAGAGCGGTCAACGGGGATGCCGCCGATCGAACGCATCCAGCGCCCGTACCAGCCGCGAAATAGCGTGTGCTTGCCGAGGAAAGACACTTTCACATCCAGTGTCCACAGCACCAGCACGCCGATAACAAAATCCCAGTTGGTGGTGTGCGGCGCGACCGCGATCACCAGTTTCGGCACATCCGGCAGCTTGCCGTCAAAGCCCCAGCCTGACAGCCGCATAAGCAACCGCCCGAACACCTTGGTGGCGACGCCGCCACGCCGCGCATAGCTGGCGGGTACGATTTCTGTCATCGATCTATCGGCGTTGGTGGCAGCTGCAGCGACCCGTGCTACTTCTTCACGGCCAGCAGCGCCTCGCGCAAGGAATCCTCCGACAGCGCATTGACGTTGCTCGCCACGGCCTCAGCGAACGGAATCGCCGAGACCGGCAGTCGCGCGATATTCACCTTCTCGACAAATTTTGCCGCGGCGCCGGCAACGCGCAGGAGTTTATCGCGATCCGCCATCAGCATTTCAATTTCACTGCGGAGCATTTCCACTTCGGGCATATCGTTGGTTCTTTTCATGATTTCAAATTCCTTTCAACGGCAATCTTAGCGCGGATAGTTCCACAATTCCGGCTCGTCGATATTTCGAGCGGGGAATTCGGCAGGGGTTGATGTTCGTTGTGGCAGCACAGCGCGTCCCTCCGACGCCGCACCGGCAAAAAAATGGCCCCGGCGCCAAAATGGCGCGCGACCCATGCATCGCGCTACGATGTCACCGCAAACGGCAGGTTGAGCAGCAGGTTCTGCGGCTTCAGCTTGAGCTGGTTGTCGGTGGACATCGCGAGGCCCAGGTAGACGGGTTTTCCCGCCACGTCCACGCGCATGTCGGCGCGATCGGCAAAGGTCAGCTTGAAAAGTGAAATGAGCCGCGCCTGCCGGGTCGCATCAACTTCACGGTTCTCATACAGGTCGTTGAGGATCGCCGTCGATTCCATGTCCAGGCCGACATGCCAGCGCCAGGTGGTATCGGCCACATCCTGCACCGGCTGGATGTCAACCACGGCACCATTGAAATGGCGGATCCACTTTTCCAGCAATCGCGCCAACGCGGCAAGGCCATTGCGGCCATGTGTCAGGTCTAGCAACCAGGCGTAACGGCTTTCGCGCAGCCAGTACAGTTGCGCGTTCTCATGCGACATGACATCCATGTTCATCTCCCGCAGAGGCGTGCCCTGCTGTGCCAGCATGCGCCCGACGCTGCCGAAGCCGCCGGTCTCGGCGAACAACTGGATGGTCTCGGCGTCGGCTGCCAGTACCTGGCCGCCCTCGGTGGAAATCCGCTGGCGGCGAAAAAACATTTCACCTCCCCGCACCTCATACGGATCCCCGCAGCCTTCGAGCAGGCCACGCACGATGGCATGTGCGAGCAAATCGACAAACAGCGGCGGAATGTCGACCGCGCCCTTGCTAAATACCTGCAGGTAGTACCGTTCCAGCGTGACGGCAGCGATGAGGCCTTTGCGAAATCGCAGGAAATGAAAGTAATTCTCGCGGGTGTCGACGTCTTCAATCTGCGCCAGTTCAATGTCGCTCACCTCCCGGCGCGGATCCTCCAGCAGGGACGCGTGCAAGGCGCGTTCGCGCGGGCCCGATTCCGCGATCGGCGCCAGTTCGGTGCGCGCCAGTATCAAGCGCAGGTATTCCGGCGTCACCCGCAGCCAGCCGTGATCGTTCGGTTGCAGTGTCCGGTAACCGCTGGTTTGCCAGAAGTCCTGCATCAGCGCACGTCGCTTGTCTTTGCCATATGCATCGATTACCGGCAGGTTCGGCTTCCTGTTTCTTCCCGCCCGCTACTGCTTGACGCAGTCGACGAAATAGACCGCCTTGCCGTCTTTCACCTGTTCCACCAGCCCATGAATATCGGTCTCGAATCCCGGAAACATGGCGTTGAACTCGCGGGCAAATTTCAGGTACTCGACAATCGTCTTGTTGAAACGCTCGCCGGGAATGAGCAGCGGGATGCCCGGCGGATACGGCGTCAGCAGCACGCTGGTGATGCGGCCCTCGAGGTCGTCGATCGGCACACGATCGATTTCGCGATGCGCCATCTTGGCGAATGCCGCAGCCGGCGTCATGGCCGGCTGCATGTCGGACAGGTACATTTCCGTCGTCACCTTGGCGACATCGTTGGCGCGATACATATCGTGAATCTGCTGGCAAAGATCCTTCAGGCCAAGGCTTTCGTATTGCGGCTGGGCGGCCACAAACTCCGGCAGGATCTTCCACATTGGCTGGTTCTTGTCGTAGTCATCCTTGAATTGCTGCAACGCGGTCAGCAGCGTATTCCAGCGGCCCTTGGTGATGCCGATGGTGAACATGATGAAGAACGAATACAGGCCGGTCTTCTCGACGATCACCCCGTGCTCCGCCAGGAACTTGGTGACGATGGATGCCGGGATGCCGGTCTTGGCGAATTTTCCGGACACGTCGAGCCCCGGCGTGACAATCGTTGCCTTGATCGGATCGAGCATATTGAAGCCTGGCGCGAGATTGCCAAAACCGTGCCATTTCTCGTTGGCTTTCAGCACCCAGTCTTCGCGCGAGCCGATGCCTTCGGCCGCCAGCTTCTCCGGCCCCCACACCTTGAACCACCAGTCCTTGCCCCACTCGTCATCGATCTTGCGCATGGCGCGGCGAAAATCCAGCGCTTCCGCGATCGACTCCTCGACCAGCGCGGTGCCGCCGGGCGGCTCCATCATCGCCGCCGCCACATCGCAACTGGCGATAATCGCGTACTGCGGTGAAGTCGAGGTGTGCATCAAATACGCCTCGTTGAAAATGTGGCGGTCGAGCTTGCGCGTTTCGGACTCGCGCACGACGATTTGCGAGGCTTGGGAAATGCCCGCCAGCAGCTTGTGCGTCGAATGGGTGGCATAGATCATCGCTTCCTTCGGCCGCGGCCGATCCTTGCCGATGGCATGCATGTCCTTGTAAAACTCATGAAACGTCGCATGCGGCAACCAGGCTTCGTCGAAATGCAGGTTGTCGATATTGCCGTCGAGCAATTGCTTCAACGATTCCACGTTGTACAACACGCCATCGTAGGTCGACTGGGTAATCGTCAGAATGCGCGGCTTGGCCTTCTTGTCCTGGATGAACGGGTTGGCCTCGATTTTCTTGCGGATGTTTTCGGGCTTGAATTCTTCCAGCGGAATCGGGCCGATGATGCCGAGGTGATTGCGGGTCGGCATCAGGAACACCGGGTTGGCGCCGGTCATCATGATGGCGTGCAGGATTGAGACGTGGCAGTTGCGGTCCACCACCACCACATCGCCCGGCGCCACGTTGGCATGCCACACCATCTTGTTCGAGGTGGAGGTGCCGTTGGTAACGAAGTAGCAATGGTCGGCGTTGAAGATCCGCGCCGCATTACGCTCGGAAGCCGCGACCGGACCGGTGTGATCCAGCAATTGCCCCAGTTCCTCGACCGCGTTACAGACGTCGGCGCGCAGCATGTTCTCGCCGAAAAATTGGTGGAACATCTGGCCAATGGGCGACTTCAGAAACGCCACGCCGCCGGAATGTCCCGGGCAGTGCCACGAATAGGATCCATCCTGCGCGTAATGCACCAGCGCACGAAAAAACGGCGGCGCCAGCGAATCGAGATATGACTTGGCCTCGCGGATGATGTGGCGCGCGACAAAATCCGGCGTGTCTTCGAACATATGGATGAAACCGTGCAGCTCGCGCAGGATGTCGTTCGGAATGTGGCGCGAGGTCTTGGTCTCGCCGTAGATGTAGATCGGGATCTCGGCATTCTTGAAGCGGATCTCCTCGATGAACTTGCGCAGGTTCAGCACCGCCGGGTCGAGATCCGGCCCGCCCTTGAACTCTTCATCGTCGATCGACAAAATGAACGCACTGGCGCGGCTTTGCTGCTGCGCGAACTGGC
>JANNGY010000547.1:0-1712 GCA_031404095.1 Betaproteobacteria bacterium
ATCGCTATCTTTCCCGCGACGATGTCGGCGTTGATATTGTATGCCGTACCCTTTTCGTCGACACCCAGCGGGGCGATGACCGGGATGAAGTCTTCGGTATCGAGCAGATCGATGATGCCGGTATCGATCTTGACGACCTCACCCACCAGACCAAGATCGATTTTCTTGCGCTTGTCTTCTTTCGATGGAATAGTCATCTTGCGCGCGTGGATGAAGTTACCGTCCTTGCCGGTCAGACCGACTGCTTTGCCGCCGGCCTTGTTGATGAGGGTAACGATCTCCTGGTTGACCAGACCGCCAAGTACCATTTCCACGACATCCAGCGTCTCATCATCAGTGACCCGCATGCCCTGAATGAATTTTCCCTGCTTGCCGATCTTCTCCAGGGTTCGGTTGATTTGCGGACCGCCGCCATGTACCACCACCGGGTTCATGCCGATTAATTTCAGCAGTGTGATGTCCTCGGCAAAATCCTCCTGCAATGCGGTATCGGTCATTGCGTTACCGCCGTACTTGATGACGATATTCTTGTCCCAGAAGCGCTGAATATAGGGAAGCGCTTCAATCAGGACTTCAGCCTTTTGTGCAGCCGACAAGTGCAGCCTGGCCAATCCGGCCTCAGGCTTGCTCGGCGATGCTTTGCCGGCGGCAGCGGGGGGCTTGGAGTCCTTCCTGGATTTGGAGATTGATTTCTTGGGCATGGTGTATTGATTCCTATGAGTAAAGCGGGCGTGAAAGTGACGATGGAAAACGGCTGCAAGGAGCTTAACGAAGTTCGGTCGTGGCTTCGCGTGATAACAGGCGCTTGACGGTTTTGCGTGGATCGGCGTTTTCAAACAATACCGCATTGACGGCAGCGGTGATCGGCATATCGACATCAAATGCTTGCGCGCGCCGCAACGCGGTTTGTGCGGAATTCACGCCTTCGGCGACGTGGCCGATTTCGGCCAGGATTGCTTCGAGCGACTTTCCCTCCGATAGCTTGATGCCCACCGCCCGGTTGCGCGAAAGGTCGCCGGTTGCAGTGAGCACGAGATCACCCAGTCCGGTCAGGCCCATAAACGTTTCCGCCCTTCCACCCATTGCGATACCCAACCGGACCATTTCGGCAAGGCCGCGGGTAATGAGCGCGGCGCGCGCGTTCATCCCGAGATGCATGCCGTCGCAAATGCCCGCCGCAATCGCCATGACATTCTTGAGTGCGCCGCCGAGTTCAACGCCGATCAGGTCGTCGCTCGAATAGATCCGCAGGGCAGGGCCGTTCAACTCGGCGGCCATGCGCTGCGCAAATTCAAAATCGTTTGATGCGAGGGTAAGCGCGCAGGGCAGGCCTCGGGCGACTTCCATCGCAAAGCTGGGGCCGCTTAGAGCGCCAAAAGTGATCTGAGGTGGCAAGAGAGCCGAAACGGTTTCGTGGGGAAGCTTTCCGGTCACCTTGTCAAATCCCTTGCACACCCAGATTACCGGCGCACATGCCGACCTCGCGAGTGCCAGCGTCCCCGCCAGTCCGCCCGTTGCGGTAGCAATGATGACCAGGTCTGCATTTGTTAAGGCATTTTCCAATTGCGCGATGACATTCAAGGCGTCCGGAAACACGACACCGGGAAGATAACGCCGATTGCAACGCTCACGATCAAGCGCTGCGAGCAGCACGGCATCGCGTCCCCAGAGCGAGACGACGTGCCTGTCGGAAAACGAAATGGCGAGTGCGG
>JANNGY010000548.1:0-8501 GCA_031404095.1 Betaproteobacteria bacterium
CTGGCGCGGGCGGTGGCAGCGACGCCGAAGCGGTCCATCAGTGGCTGCGCGCAATGGTGACCGGCGCGTCGCTTATCGCCAGGTATCGCTGTTGCTTCGCCGCCCACCGGGCCGCGAAGCCTATCCGGGGGATGTGTTTTATCTGCACTCCCGTTTGCTCGAGCGTGCCGCCCGTGTCAACGCCGCCTACGTCGAAAAATTCACCAATGGCGCCGTCAAAGGCAAGACTGGCTCACTGACGGCGCTCCCGATCATTGAGACGCAGGCCGGAGACGTGTCCGCCTTCGTGCCGACCAACGTGATCTCGATTACCGATGGCCAGATCTTCCTGGAAACCGATCTGTTCAACGCCGGTATCCGTCCGGCGATCAACGCTGGTATTTCGGTGTCGCGTGTGGGTGGCGCCGCGCAGACCAAAATCATGAAGCGCAAGGACACCGGAGCGGGTGTGCGTCTGGCGCTGGCGCAATATCGTGAACTGGCCGCCTTTGCGCAATTTGCGTCAGATCTCGACGCCGCCACGCTTAAACAGCTTGATCGTGGCCGCCTCGTGACCGAATTGATGAAGCAGCTGCAATACCAGCCGATGCAGGTGTGGGAAATGGCGCTGTCGCTGTTCACCGTCAACAATGGTTACATGGACGATGTAAGTCTGACCAAAGTTTCATCGTTCGAGAAAAGCCTGCGCGATTTTGTGAAATCCAAGTATGCATCCCTGGTCGCATCCATCGAGGTCGCCAACACGCTCTCGGCTGACGACGAGAAATCAATGCATGCCGCAATCGAGGATTTCAAGAAAACAGGAAGCTACTGAGGCGCGGTGAAACGCGAGACCTAAGAGGCAAAGATGGCTGGCTCCAAAGAGATTCGCACCAAGATCAAGAGCGTCGAAAGTACGCGCAAGATCACCAAGGCCATGGAAATGGTGGCCGCATCGAAAATGCGCAAGGCGCAGGAACGGATGCGCGCAGCCCGGCCGTATGGTGAAAAAATCCGCAGCGTTTGTGCAAACCTGTCCCGTGCCAACACGGATTACAAGCACGCGTTCCTGCAGAAACGTTCTGAAACCAGAAACGTCGGCGTGATCATGATCACCTCCGACAAGGGGCTTTGTGGCGGCCTGAATACCAACGTAATGCGGCTGCTCGTCAACAAGATCAAGGAGTGGGAAGGCGCCGGCGCCAAGGTGCAGGGCACGGCGATCGGCAACAAGGGCTTCGGATTCCTGCAGCGTTACGGTATACCGCTGGTGTCGCATGTCGTCGGGCTGGGCGACAAGCCCCACCTCGAGAAGCTGATCGGCCCGGTCAAAATCCAGCTTGATGCATTCGCCGAAGGCAAGATCGACGCCGTGTATCTTTGCTTCACACGGTTCATTAATACGATGAAGCAAGAGGCGGTTTGCGAACAGTTGCTGCCGTTGACCGGCGAGACGCTGGGCGCGCCGGATTCGTCGTGGGATTACCTCTACGAGCCGGACGCGAAGACCGTACTGGACGAATTGCTGGTGCGCTATGTTGAGGCGATTGTCTATCAGGCCGTTGCAGAGAATATCGCTTCGGAGCAGTCAGCGCGAATGGTTGCCATGAAGTCGGCGTCGGACAACGCCAAGAAAGTGATTGGCGAATTGAAGCTCACCTACAACAAGGCGCGTCAGGCCGCGATCACCAAAGAACTGTCGGAAATTGTCGGCGGTGCCGCTGCAGTGTAGACGGCGGCAGGGCCTGGCAAAAAAACAGAATTTGCAATATTTCGTCGGAGTCAAAAAATGAGTGTCGGTCAAATTGTTCAGTGTATTGGCGCGGTGGTGGATATCCAGTTTCCGCGCAGCGCCATGCCCCGTGTATATGAAGCATTGACACTGGAGCCTTCCAGTGAAAAGTCTTTCGCCGAAGAAGGCCTGACCTTCGAGGTCGAGCAGCAGCTTGGTGACGGCATCGTGCGTTGCATCGCCATGGGTTCGTCCGATGGATTGCGTCGCGGCATGAAGGTAAAGGGCACCGGCGCAGGAATTTCCGTGCCGGTCGGCGCCGCCACCTTGGGGCGCATCATGGACGTGCTGGGTCGCCCGATTGATGAACAGGGTCCGATCAAAACCGACGAGCGCCGCGCGATTCATCAACCTGCGCCGAAATTCGAAGAGCTTTCTCCCTCGGTAGAACTGCTCCCCACGGGTATCAAGGTAATTGATTTGATCTGCCCTTTTGCAAAGGGCGGCAAGATCGGTCTTTTCGGTGGCGCCGGTGTGGGCAAAACCGTGACCATGCTGGAACTAATCAACAACATCGCCAAGAACTACGGTGGACTATCCGTATTCGCCGGCGTGGGTGAGCGTACCCGCGAAGGAAACGACTTTTATCACGAGATGCAGGAAGCGGGCGTGATCAAGGCCGACGACCTCGCCGAATCCAAGGTTGCCATGGTGTTTGGCCAAATGAACGAGCCGCCCGGCAACCGGCTGCGGGTCGCCTTGACGGGGCTCACCATGGCCGAGAGTTTCCGTGACGAAGGCAAAGACATTCTGTTTTTCATTGACAACATTTACCGCTACACATTGGCTGGCACGGAAGTGTCCGCGCTGTTGGGCCGCATGCCTTCTGCCGTGGGCTATCAGCCGACACTCGCCGAAGAAATGGGTGTGTTGCAAGAGCGCATCACCTCCACCAAGACAGGCTCCATCACGTCGATCCAGGCGATTTATGTACCGGCGGACGATTTGACCGATCCGTCTCCCGCCACGACGTTTGCACACCTGGATGCCACCGTCGTGTTGTCGCGCGAAATTGCCTCCCTGGGAATCTATCCGTCGGTGGATCCGCTGGATTCGACCAGCCGCCAACTCGACCCGTTTGTCGTGGGCGAAGAGCACTACGCCGTCTCGCGGGGCGTTCAATCCATACTGCAACGATACAAAGAGTTGCGCGACATCATCGCGATTCTGGGTATGGACGAACTCTCGCCAGAAGACAAGCTGGCCGTCGCACGTGCCCGCAAAATCCAGCGCTTTCTGTCGCAGCCGTTCAGCGTTGCCGAAGTGTTTACGGGCTCCCCCGGAAAGATCGTGTCGCTCAAGGAAACCATCCGTGGATTCAAGATGATTGTCGACGGCGAATGCGACATGTTGCCAGAGCAGGCGTTCTACATGATTGGCGGCATCGACGAGGCGTTCGAAAAAGCCAAGACGATGAACTGAAGCGACGGCTGACGAGAAAGCAGGAAATGGCACACACGCTACAAGTAAATATCGTTTCCGCCGAGCAGGCGATTTTTTCGGGCGAAGCCGAAATGGTCGTTGCTCCCGGCGAAAGCGGCGAGCTGGGTATCTTGCCGCAGCATGCGCCGCTGCTCACGCGTATCAAGCCGGGCGTGGTGAAAGTGAAGCTGGTTGGCAAGGACGCGGAAGAAGTCATCTACGTTTCAGGCGGTATCCTTGAAGTCCAGCCAAAAGTTCTGACGATACTGGCTGACAGCTCAGTTCGTGCCCACGACCTCGATGAAGTCAAGGTCATGGAAGCCAGACAAGCCGCGGAGGAAGCGCTTGCTAACCGCGCAAGCGGCCAGGAAAGGGCGCTAGTGGTGGCGGAACTCGCGCAATTGGCTGCACAGCTTCAGGCCATACAAAAATTGCGTAGAAAGTGACAATTTGCGGTACAATTCATATACCGTAACGGTTTAGAGGCGCAACACATACAGGCAGCGGAATCACTTCCCGCTGCCTTTTTTTTCGCCGAAGGCATGCTCCGCGCAACACTATGGTGGATAACGCATAATTTGCACATGAACTCCACGCCGAATTCTTCCACGCCGGTGTTAAATGTGGTCATCCTGGCTGCCGGGCAGGGTAAGCGTATGCACTCTTCCCTGCCCAAGGTCCTTCACGCCATCGCCGGCCGTCCCATGCTGGCGCACGTACTCGCCGCCACCGCAACGCTGCAACCTGACCAGACTTGCGTGGTATACGGCCACCTCGGTGAAACGGTGCGCGCCGCATTTCACGATGAACCATTGTCGTGGGCAAAACAGGAACCCCAACTCGGTACGGGACACGCGGTCATGCAAGCCTTGCCGCAATTGAATCCCGAAGGCGTAACACTGGTTGTCTATGGCGATGTTCCGCTAATTACCGCGAAAACGCTGTCATCGCTGGTGGCTTCGGCAAGTCAACAGAAACTCGCCTGGCTGACCGAGGTGGTTGAAAATCCCGTCGGCCTCGGCAGAATTGTGCGAGACAAACTCGGAAATGTTTGCGCCATAGTCGAAGAAAAGGACGCCACAGCAGAGCAACGCCAGATCCATGAAATCAACACGGGTTTTGTCGCCTGTCCCACAAAGTTGTTGGCGAAATGGTTACCTGAACTCGGCAACCAGAATGCCCAAGGTGAGTACTACCTTACCGATATTCTCGCCATGGCTGTTGCCGACACGATTACCGTCGAAACGCCCCATCCGCAATACGACTGGGAAGTGATGGGCGTAAATAGCCGGGACCAGCTGGCCCAACTGGAAAGGACGTTTCAGCAGCAGATTGCGAACCGACTGATGACAGAGGGCGTCACCCTCGCTGACCCGGCGAGACTCGACGTACGCGGAGAACTGATCTGCGAATCCGATGTGAGTATCGATGTGAACTGCATTTTCGAAGGCAATGTCAATCTGGCGAGCGGTGTGCGCATCGGCGCCAATTGCATCGTGCGAAACTGCACGATTGGCGCCAACAGCGAAATTCTGCCGTTTACCGACATCGATGGCGCCGAGATTGGTGGATCGGCGCGCATCGGGCCCTACGCGCGCATTCGGCCCGGCACGATGCTTGCCGATGACGTTCACCTCGGAAATTTCGTTGAAGTGAAAGCGAGCACATTCGGCCGGGGCTCAAAAGCCAACCACCTTTCCTACATCGGCGACACGTCTGTGGGTAGCAAGGTGAACATCGGCGCCGGGACGATTGTCTGCAATTACGACGGCGCCAACAAGCATCGCAGTGTGATTGAGGACAGCGTGCATATTGGATCGGATGTGCAGCTGGTGGCGCCGATCACCATCGGCAGGGGTGCCGATATTGCCGCCGGCACCACGGTATGGAAAGACGTGCCGCCGGGGGGCCTGACACTCAACGCCAAGACACAAGTAACCAGGCCCGACTGGAAACGACCGGTCAAGAAGAAGTAGCGCCGCAAGTAGGCCTTCGGCTTGTAAAATGAGGTCATGTCCGAAGTCCCGGTCGACTTGAAGCATCGGGTCCTTCATTCAATCTGGAACGAAAACGGCAACTACAAGAGGTCTCTATGTGCGGCATCGTCGGCGCTATTGCCAATCGCAACATCGTTCCCATCCTCACCGAAGGCCTGAAACGCCTCGAATACCGCGGCTATGATTCTGCCGGTGTGGCGGTGGTGAACAACGGCATCCAGCGAGTGCGTCGCGTCGGTCGCGTCGCTGAGATGGAAGCCGGCATTGTCGCTGAAGGCCTCACCGGAATACTCGGCATCGGTCATACCCGCTGGGCCACGCACGGCGGCGTCACCGAGCCGAACGCGCACCCGCATGTGTCGAACGAGGAGATCGCCGTCGTCCACAACGGCATCATTGAAAATCATGAAGAACAACGCGAGCGCCTGAAGCGCGCCGGCTACCACTTTGACTCGCAAACCGACACCGAAGTGATAGCCCACCTGGTGCACCACTACTACAAGGAAAGCAGAAATCTGTTCGCGGCCACACAGCGCGCGGTGCGCGATCTTCATGGCGCATATGCGATCGGAGTCGTGAGCGTTTCCGCCCCCGATGTCATGTGTTGCGCGCGCATGGGCTGCCCGCTCTTGATCGGCGTCGGTGTTGAAGGTAAGCAGGAAAACTTCATCGCATCCGACATGTCCGCCATCGTTCCCGAAACGCGCCGCGTCATGTACCTGGAAGAAGGCGATGTCGCTGAACTCACGCGCTCAGCAATTACCGTCGTCGACCGCGCCGGCAAGCCGGTTACCCGCGAGATCAAGGTAAGCGACATTACCGATGACGCGCGCGAACTCGGCCCCTATCAGCACTTCATGCAGAAGGAAATCCACGAGCAGCCGCGCGCGCTGGCCGATACCATGGAAGCGGTGCTCGCCGAAGGTGTTCATCCCGGCTTGTTTGGCGAAGGCGCGGCTGAAATTTTCCGCGACGCGGATGCCGTTCTCATCCTCGCTTCCGGCACCAGCTATTACTCCGCGCTGGTCGCCAAACAATGGATCGAAACCATCGCCCGCCTGCCGGTGACCGTGGAACTCGGCCACGAATACCGATACCGCGATTCCATCCCCAACCCGAAACAACTCGTCGTCACCATTTCCCAATCCGGCGAAACACTGGATACGATGGAAGCATTGAAGCGCGCCAAGGAACTCGGGCACGCCGCCACCCTCTCGATCTGCAACGTGCGCGAATCCGCCATCCCGCGCGCCTCCAGGCTCGTGTGTTACACGCGCGCCGGCCCCGAGATCGGCGTCGCTTCCACCAAGGCGATGACCACGCAAATGATCGTGCAATTCACGCTCGCGTTGACGCTCGCCAAGGCAAAGGGGCGCCTGAGCAAAGTGGAAGAAACGAAATACATCGAGCAGCTCCGCTACGTACCGGGCGGCGTGCAGCAAGCCCTGAACCTGGAGCCGCAGATCAAAGCCTGGGCAGACCGCTTCGCCGAAAAACAGCATGCGCTGTTCCTCGGCCGCGGGATCCACTATCCCATCGCGCTCGAAGGCGCCCTAAAACTCAAGGAAATTTCCTATATCCACGCCGAAGCCTACCCTGCCGGCGAACTCAAGCACGGCCCGCTGGCGCTGGTGGATAGCCGCATGCCGGTGGTGGTGATCGCGCCAAACGATTCGCTTCTGGAAAAAGTGAAGTCGAACATGCAGGAAGTGCGCGCGCGTGGCGGTGAGTTGTTTGTATTTACCGACCTCGATTCGCATTTCACCGAGAGCGAAGGCGTTCACATCATCCGCGCGCCGCGCCATTGCGGCATGTTGTCGCCGATCGTGCACACGATTCCAGTGCAGTTGCTCGCCTATCACGCCGCACTGGTCAAGGGGACGGATGTGGATAAGCCGCGGAATTTGGCGAAGAGCGTGACGGTCGAATAGGAAATTCAACGCCGGAAATATGGGGATGAACAAAAATAGCCAATCCCCCGGAAAACCACGGTTTCCCACACCAGAACGCAGACCAACCGGTGCCTGCCATCGAACCCTGCCACCTTCCCGATGGTGCGCTGCTAGAAAAGTATTCGCGCGAGGGCGCCTACACGGATTGCTACATGACTGATGTTGCCGGGACGGTTCCACTGTCCGAGTATGTGGCCACGTTCTACACGACCCCCGTGTTCAAGTTGGAACGACTGATCCTCAAGTACGCGGTGTCAATGCCGTCAACCAACGATCAGGCAAGGCAATTGGCCGCAGGCGCACTCGACACCTTTGCGGCATGGCATGTGGAGGCGCGAGGCACGGACCAATTGCTGATGTGCGATTTCCAACGGCGAACGCGGTCCTGGCTGATGGTGACGCCTTTGGCGGGTGCGAGCAGTCCTCGCACGCGGCTGTATTTCGGTTCCGCCGTGGTGCCGCTAAAGAATGCCAGGACAGGCAAGCAGAGCCTCGGACTCGTCTTTCGCATGCTTCTGGGCTTTCACCAAATCTACTCCAGAATACTTTTGCACTCCGCCAAGGCGCGGATTCAGAAATAACACGGCGCGGCGCAAAAGCAAGGGCGAGGGATCAGACAAGAATTTCAACCCGACGCCGCTGGCCCCTTGCCGCAATTTTCACAAACCCCAACACGGGTGCGCCTCGCAGGACGAAATGCCCGGAAAACCCGCGCCAGCCGTGGACTTTCACTTTCAGAATGGATCAGGTCGTCTCCATCCGCGCCGGCGCTTTGGGCAACGGAAACGCGCGCGCCAGTTCATCGTGATCCTCCCCGGTGAGCGCAAGTTCGAGCGTCCCGACAATCTCATCGACCCCTTCAACGCGCGCAGATTTCGGAATGGCAATCACATCCGGAAATTTCAACAGCCACGCCAACGCCACCTGCACCGGCGTCGCGCCCACCCGTGTGGCCACCGCCCTGAGGGCGCGATGGCGAGCGAGCGAGCCCTGGTTCAAAGGTGAATACGCCATGCATGCAATGCCGTGTTTCCGTTGCCACGGCAGCAGCGTCGTTTCCGGCCAGCGCTTGGCCAGGTTGTAATAAACCTGATTCACCGCGCAGGCGCCGGGTTCAGCAACCGTCGCCAGTTCACGCATATCGTCCGTATCGAAATTGGACACCCCCCAATGGCGAATCTTGCCGTCGCGTTTCAGCTTCTCGAATGCGTCCACCGTGTCGGCCAGCGGATGTTCGCCGCGCCAATGCAGCAAATACAAATCGATGCAATCCACACCAATGCGCTTGAGGCTGTTTTCACACGCCGCGATCGTGCCGTGCCGGGACGCATTCCACGGATACACCTTGCTGACAATGAA
>JANNGY010000549.1:0-2371 GCA_031404095.1 Betaproteobacteria bacterium
ATCTCGTAACAGTGACGAGATCCTTCGCTTCGCTCAGGATGACAACATTTTTCAATTGAAAATGGAAAAAGTTAGCGCTTATGCGCGTCCGTGGGAATGACAGGCAAATGCGACTCGCTTTTACGCCGCCAGCGCCAGAAAATCATTCGCTTTGAGTTCGTCGTAAAGCGCCTGATAGTCCTGGGCGCCGCGACTATCCGGCGCGTGATTGAATACATCCGTTTCGGCGAACGGACTCTCGGCCAGCGAAACACTTTCCGCGATCCGTGTTTCGCACACATCGCTGCCGAACCGCTCGCGAAGGGATTTGTCGATATCCCACGACATCTTGCGGCGCGAATCAAAACGGGTGAGCACATAGCGGCGCTCAATGCGTTTCTTCAGCACGGGGCCCAGCGCATTCAGCGTTCTTTCCACTTGCAATGCGCCTTTCACCGAAAGGTAATCTGCCGAGACCGGCACCAGGACTTTGTCTGCCGCAAAAATCGCCGACAGCGACAGGACCCCCAGCAACGGACAGCAGTCGATAATCACCGGGCGGACGCCGTTAAGGTTTTCGCGGACCAGTGCCAGTTTGAGGCGATTCAGTACATTCGGGCCCTTGCCGAATTGTGTATCGACCTTGGCGAGTTCGAGGTGCGCCGGAATCAGGCTCCAGTCGCGGGACGTCTGGCGCACCAGGTCGGTCAGGGGCTTGTTATCGCGAAAGAACGCGTAAATGCTGGCATCGCTGGCGGCGACCTCGAGACCACTCATTCCGGACAGATGCGCCTGTGGATCCAGATCGATCGCCAGCGGCGCTTCACCCGCCCGCGCCAGCGCGGCTGCCAGGTTGAGCGCGGTGGTGGTTTTTCCCACGCCGCCTTTTTGATTGAAGACCGTGATGCGAGGCATGAAGATCGATGACCGATAAGGTGAGCGCACCGAGGCGTCAGGGGCAGCGGCGCGAGTTATCAACAGGGAGTCATCGCCTTATTATCACGAAATCATGGATTTAGCAATGTTTCTTCAAGTTTGAGTGGAAAAACACTGCATAACTTCGGGTGGCCTGCTCCGAATCGGCGCAGAAAAATGCCCGGCATAAGCAGGCATTGGCAGAAGTTGGCGGGAGATATTTGCGTTGTGCCTTTCAGGCTAAGGCATCGGCGGCACCACCGATTGCCAATCGAGGTCTGGCTCGGCCGGATCGCTCATCGGCCGGCCGGCATCGGTCAGTTGATGGGGGAATGTCCGGGCCATCAACTCAAGCTGGTCGGTGAAAATGCCGTCGATGCCCATCGCCAACAGTTCGCCCAGCCGGTGCGCATCGTTCACCGTGTACGTCATGACCCGATAGCCATGACCGTGAAACAGTCGAACGAGGTCGGCCGTGATGTATTGATGATGGCAGTGGATGGAGACGCAGCGCAGGCTTACCAGCAAGGGCAGGTGCTCCTCACCGGGTGCCTTCACCAGCAACCCGAACGGCAGATCGGGGCCGGCCACGCGCGCCGCCTTCAGGGCCTCGACACTGAACGATGAAATCAGCGGTTTCACCAATCGGTCACGCCACAGCTCAGCGCACAGTTCCGCCACCATGCGGCCGGTTTCCATTTCGCGTCCGTCACACGGCTTGATCTCGACGTTAGCCATCAGCCCGAGGCCGTGCAGGTACTTGGCCACCGCTGAAAACCGCGGAATGCGTTCGCCGCGAAACGCCTCGCTGTGCCAGGCGCCGGCATCGAGCGTTTCCAACTCCGACACCACCATGTCCGCGACCGGGCCGCGGCCGCTGGTGGTACGCTCAAGCGTGGCATCGTGCATCAGGATTGCCACCGAATCGCCGCTCAATTTCACGTCGAACTCAACCGCCGCATACGAATGGGCGTGGCCGGTCTTGATGGCGGCCAGGGTATTTTCCGGCGCATGAACGCCCCCGCCGCGATGCGCGAATAGTGTCGGGTAAGGCCAAGCGGTTTGGTTTGCGGTCATCTCGTCATCACTCCAGCCAGTTCAGAAAATCGAAATCGCCAACGAACGCAAAAGCAGGATGCAGGCGATGGTATAGCCCGCCGCCAGCAGGTCATCGAACATCACGCCGAAGCCGCCCTTGATGGTGCGATCCGCCCATCCTATCGGCCAAGGTTTGAAGATATCAAACGCACGGAACAGCAGGAACGCCGTCACCCACCAGGCGATGGTGGCGGGCGTGCAAGCGAGTACCAGCAGGAACGCGGCGATCTCGTCGATAACGATCCCGCCGTGGTCGGCGACACCGAGCGCGCGTCCGGTCACGTCCGATGCCCATACACCGACAATGAAGAACAGCAGCGCGGCCGCCAACGCCATCACAACGCCGCCACCCGCCCATTGCACCAAGGCATAAAACGGC
>JANNGY010000550.1:0-3909 GCA_031404095.1 Betaproteobacteria bacterium
AGTGACAGATCATCCAGCTTGACGAGGTCGGTCTGGCCGGCGACTTCAGCGGTATCAACGATGATGGCTTCGATGGTGTTTTGTTCTTTGCTCATGGTGTGCTCCGAATAGTTGAGTTAAGTAATTGGTTTTACAGAAGAATCAAAGTGCAACGACGTAATCGCCACCGCCAACGAGTGCGAGTGACAGATCATCCAGCTTGACGAGGTCGGTCTGGCCGGCGACTTCAGCGGTATCAACGATGATGGCTTCAATGGTGTTTTGTTCTTTGCTCATTTGTATCTCCAATGGTGGAATCGACAGGAAAAAACGCGCTAAAATTGTGAACTAGTTCACAGTTTGGTAAAGCATACTGTGATATTTCAATGATTTGCAAGGAAATAGTTTTTCATGCCGCCAAGCGAGATTTCTCGACGCGAACACGATGCGAAATTGCTAAATGAGGCAAGAGCGCTCATCACACAGGCATTGAAGGACGGGGCTTGTGCCGACTCCAGGCTCCTGGAGGCAATGGCGCTGCAACTGGACACCATTCGCGAAAACCAGGCCGAGCAACTTAGCCTGATGCTCGATGCGGTGCGGTTTTTCTATGTATCCGGGCAAGCTTTTCGGGGAATTCCGATCGCTCGCAAAGCCCGCTCCTTTGGACTCGAAACCGGAAATTCCGCCTCTACTATAGATGCGCTGTTGCTGCTTGGTGTATGTGCGGCCGATTCAGGTGGTTTACCCACCGCCATGGAAGCTTACGCAGACGCACTGACTTTGGCGAAAGGCAGCAAGGATCTGGCACGTGAAGGAAAAATCTGGCTGAATTTGGGAACAGCCATGATTCATTGCGGGCTGTATCACGAGGCCCTGAATTGTTTTGAGATGGCGCTTGTCAAGATCGGCGAAGTACCCGCACTCGCTGGCTTGGTTGCGGGAATTCACACCAATATTGCGGCTTGCCATTTGAATTTGGACCAGATCCGTCAGGGCTTGATGGCTATTGATACCGCTATCAGACTTTCCCAGGAGCCGAAGGATGCACATTCCATACTGAACCGCGTGTTTGCCGAAAACTTTTATACGCGGCTGCTGCTGGAAGTGAACAACTTTGAGGACGCGAAGGTGCACGCCAAGGCGGCCCGGTATTACGCATCCCAATCAAAGACGCCGCGCGCGGACATCTCGGCTTCCGTCGCTGAAGGCCTAGCAGAGGTTTATTCGGGGCAGGCGGATGTCGGAATTTCCCGGCTCACCGGTACTTTGGAGCGTGCGAGGACGCTGAAGGTCGCTACCCGTGAAGTTCTGATGGCGTTGGTGAAGGCATTTGAATTCATCGGCCAGCACGATCGCGCGCTGATTTACCTGCGTCAAATGCTTGATCAACAGCGCATCACCCAAGAACAGAATGCACTCAAGCACGTAAAACTTCACTTGGAACAACTTCATGCCGCGGTTGAAGACGAGGCTAACGCGATTCGGCGTTTGCAGACCCGTGAAGAAGTTCTGGAAGGACGTATCGCCAAACAGGAACTGACCAAACAATCGCAGGAGCTGTTCAAGGCGCGCGTAGAAGTGATGGAGCGCCTGGCGGTCGCAGCGGAACTGCGTGACGATTCCACCGGCGAGCATTCTTATCGTGTCGGGCGCATGTCTTCGCTGCTGGCCCTCGAGTACGGCTGCGACGAAGACACGATCTTCATGATCGACATTGCCGCTCGCCTCCACGACATCGGCAAGATTGGAATTCCCGACGGCATCCTGCTCAAGCCGGCGCCATTGAACGCAGCGGAACGCGATGTCATGAAGAGCCACACCACCATTGGCGCCGAAGTGCTGGCAAAGAGCAACATTGCGCACATGCAAATGGCAGAGGAAATCGCGCGCCATCATCACGAATGGTGGGACGGAACCGGTTACCCGGGAAGCCAGTCCGGCTCGGGAATCCCGCTGGCAGCGCGCATCACCGCGCTGGCAGACGTGTTCGATGCGCTCACTCACGTGCGTCCCTACAAGACCGCGTGGACAATCGATAGCGCGCTGACGGAAATCCTCTCGCTTCGCGGCCGGCAATTCGATCCGGAGTTGACCGATATGTTCCTCGGCCTGGTCGCCCGCTTGCGCCGCGAACACGCCAACCTCGATCAATTCCTCGGGGAAGCTGCCAAGAATTCGCCTTTCCTGCAGGCGCGGGACAAGATACGCCTGACGCTGGAAAAAGATCCCTACGAAAATAGCCAGTCGTCGATCAGCCGGCTGGATATGCAGCGCTAGCCTGCATATTTCATGGGGTCGCGTTCGACGGGGTGAGGCGGGGGTTTCGCGGCGCATGCGCCGCGCCCGTCCGAACCGGAAACCGATACAGCGGTTTCCGAGGGTCGATGGGCGAGCGATTTTTCGTTCGACTGACCATGGCATGGCGAGCCATGCCGTGGGAAGAGAACGCTCATTTGGCAAACCAGGCGCCGGCCAGCGGCTGGACTCCTTGCGCCCGGTAGGACACTCGGATTTGCAGGCACATGGCAAGCCGCAGGGCTTGCCGTGTGTCCGGCCAAATCTATCGAGCGCGAAGGCCCAGCGCAGCACGAAGTACAAATTGGATTTCACAAAGTTGTCCTTTGCCAAGAGTGAAAATGGCGACGAAAAGGGGCCAACCCATGAAATATGCGGGCTAGCGCCGGGATGCGGGCCAAGTCCTGATTTGTGCCCGGGATGGATGTTTACCCGATGACTGGTAACGGGCTATAATTGCAGGGTTTGTCAGCCTGCGGAATATTCCTGTGCGCAACCGCTTTGTCATAGGCAACTGGAAGTTGAACGGTAGCCTTTCATTCAATGCCGCGTTGTTGAATTCCCTGATTGCCGGGGTTGCCCCTTCAGTGGGGAAGTCTTGTGGTGTCTGTGTGCCGGCGCCGTATTTGGCTCAGGCAAGTACATTGTTGCGTGGCTCCGCTATCGGATGGGGGGCACAGGACGTGAGTCGCTTTGAATCCGGCGCGTATACGGGTGACGTTTCCGCCGGCATGGTGGCGGATTTCGGAAGTCGCTATGCAATCGTCGGCCATTCGGAGCGACGTGCGGTGTTCGGCGATACCGATGCGGCGGTGGGCGACAAGTTCGGACAGGCGGGGAAAAGTGGACTGGCCCCAATATTATGTGTCGGGGAGAGTCTGGCGGAGCGTGAGGCCAACCAGACCGAGGCAGTGGTATCGCGCCAGTTGAGGAGCGTCACCGAGCGGCACGGTGTCGGGTCCCTGGAGGGTGCAATCCTGGCCTACGAACCGGTTTGGGCAATTGGCACGGGCAAAACGGCATCGCCTGCACAGGCTGAAGAAGTACATGCATTTCTTCGCGCACTGGTCAGGCAGTGGGACGAGCGGGTGGCCGATGCATTACCGATCATATATGGAGGTAGCGTCAAAAAGGCCAATGCGGCCGAGTTGTTTTCAATGCCGAATGTGGATGGTGGGCTGATCGGCGGCGCTTCGCTGATTGCCGACGATTTTTTGGGAATTTGGAATGCCCTTTGAGGCATTAGATACGGAATAAGGAAGCAGTTATGTTGGCAAATATGGTATTGATTTTGCACGTGGTTGTCGCCGTCGCCATCGTGGTGTTGGTGTTGCTGCAGCACGGCAAGGGTGCTGACATGGGAGCCGCATTTGGCAGCGGTTCGGCGGGAAGCCTGTTCGGCGCCTCGGGGGCAGCAAATTTTTTGTCGCGTTCGACCGGCGTGTGCGCCGCAGTGTTCTTTGCGACCTGCCTCGCGCTGACTTATTTTCATGCGCCTAAATCCGCAACCGGCGTGATGAGCGGCGGCGTGATGCAGGATGTGCCGTCGAAAACGGAATCGACCAAGACTGATGCGGGTGCGGGCGGCATTCCCGCGGCCCCATCGTCGCCTGCCGTGCCGGCGCCGGCAAC
>JANNGY010000551.1:0-4717 GCA_031404095.1 Betaproteobacteria bacterium
CGCGCCGACTGGATGGTCACATCATCCATCGGGTTGAAAATCGTCCGACATCTGCATGAGCGCGGTGAGAAGATTCTCTGGGCGCCAGACCGTCACCTTGGCGCCTACATTGAGCGCGAAACCGGCGCTGACATGCTTATCTGGCAGGGGTCCTGTATTGTCCATGATGAATTCAAGACTTTTGAGTTGGCGGAACTCAAGAAGAAACATCCGCTGGCCAAGGTACTCGCGCATCCGGAATCTCCCGAGGCCGTTGTAAAACTGGCGGATGTCGTCGGCTCGACGACGCAAATCATTCGCGCCGCACAGACGCTTGACGCACAGGAGTTCATTGTGGCGACCGACAAAGGCATCTTCCACAAAATGCGGGCCGCCGCCCCCGGAAAGATTTTCATTGAAGCGCCAACTGCCGGCAATTCTGCTACCTGCAAGAGTTGCGCGCACTGTCCTTGGATGGCGATGAATGGACTTTCCAACCTGGCAGATGTCCTGCAGGGTGGCGAAAATGAAATACATATTGACCTTGAGGTCGCTACCCGAGCCAGGCGATCGATCAAGCGCATGCTGGATTTTGCCAACGGATTGGGGCTCGGCCCGGCGCAATTGACGAATTCTCCCGGGCAGGCCGGGGCGATCGGACCCGCCTAAGAAAACGGTGTGCGTGTATTGACAACTTTTAACACGGATGTTTGACCGCCCTGTGATTTCCCGCATAGCCTCTTGCCGGGAGAGTTCGGGTACACTCTCGGCAGAAGTGTGAGGCGCATTTTCGCTCCCACTGCTTTCAAATTCAAGTCAATGGGCACAGGCACCGTTTGCACAATCAATGATGAGCCATAACGCATCCGGCAATGGGGCCGCCGATCCGCCCGCAGGTGAAATCGATCCGGCGATTCTCGCTGAACTTACCCGGGCGCTTTTGCCCTATTTGGGACCGTATTCGATCACGACGGTCAAGCGCGCAAGCCGGGCGACGAATGATTCCAGTGAAGCGATTCGCATGGTGGCACAACATATAGAAGACGCCGCCAAACGCGAGTTGTTTCTAAAGAACGCGCGACGAATTCTCGGCACGTTTCGCGCGCCAGTCGTGGCGGCAGCGTCCACGTCTATTGGTGGTAGCCATCAGAGTACCGGGGGGCGCCCTGCGACACCGATTACCCAGGAACTCATGCAGCGCGGGGAGGATGCGCTCGCGCCGATAATCGGACCGTTGGCCAATGTGCTCGTATCACGATATGCGCGTGCCGCCGAGAATTCCCGGGACTTCTTTGAACGACTGGCTGGTCACTTGCGCACACCCGAAGAGCGCGCGACATTTTTTCTGAACATCCGCAGTAGCGCCGGAACAATCACTCAGCCACATTAACATCTGGCGCGAGTAACGACGAATAGGGCCAACAGGGAGTTCCCGCTATGGGTTTGCGACTCAAATTCAATCTCATTTTGCTTGCCGTCTTTGTGGCAGGCTTTTCGACAATTGGTGTCGTCGCGCAACGATATCTTGAAAATCAGGCGATTGATGACGCGCAGCGGGCGGCGCTCGTCATACTCGATGCTGCGGGCTTTTCAAATCTTGACCCGCGTATTGCATCCGGGCTCGGTTCTCGGCTGGTGGAAATGAAAATACGCGAGTTCGCCACGACCGAAACTCTGAGCGGCATTGATGCGCAGGTCGCACAAAAAATGAAGTTGGCCAGTTCAGGACAAATCGCCGAAATCATGACCACGACCACTGGCGACCGGCGTCTGGCCGTCGCCCGCACGATCCGTGCGGCTGACTCCGGCATCGTCAAGGTGCGGCTGGCAAACGTTGATCTTGCGCCGGTACTCGTCACTGCAAATACCGCCCTCACAACATTGTTGAGTTCAATAGGGGCCGTGTTTCTCGCCGTGTTTGTCGTCCTGAACCTGATGCTGGACCGCATGATTGTCCGGCCGGTGGCCGAGATGGCCCGCCAGGCAGATGCGGTCTCGATCGGAAATTTTTCAATCCCGGAGTTCGCCCCGAAAACCAAGGATGAAATTGGCGTGCTTGGCATTGCGTTCAACCGGATGCGCCGGAGCACGGAGGAAGCCATCAAGCTCCTCAAGAGCGGTACTTTCTAGTGCGCGCTCGGCGGCGCTTGCTGCCTATCGCGAATGCCGTGATCGTCCGGCGCCCATTGAAGTGCGATGCCCGGATGATTGCCGCAAGTGACTTCGGGACATGCTGGATGCATTTCCAGTAAAATTGCCGATTGCAGGGTTGGCATGCGCCAACCCCAATTGAATTCGCTCTGTTTTCGCCGCTTGAAGCGGCGCCAAACCCTCCCCCGCCACCGTCATGAATAATTCGCTCGCGCCGTTGACCTACAAAGACGCCGGCGTCGATATCGACGCCGGTGACCAACTCGTCGAGAACATCAAACCCTTTGCCAAGCGCACCATGCGGCCGGAGGTCCTTGGCGGCATTGGCGGTTTTGGGGCGCTGGTCGAAGTTTCGAAGAAGTACAGGAATCCGGTCATGGTATCCGGTACCGATGGCGTCGGAACCAAGCTGAAACTGGCCTTTCACCTCGGCAAGCACGATACCGTTGGCCAGGACCTCGTCGCAATGAGCGTGAATGACATCCTCGTGCAGGGTGCAGAGCCGATTTTCTTTCTCGACTATTTCGCCTGCGGGAAACTGGATGTGGCGATTGCAACTGATGTGGTCAAAGGCGTCGCTTACGGATGCGAATTGGCGGGGTGTGCGCTCATTGGGGGCGAGACTGCGGAGATGCCTTCAATGTATCCCGAGGGCGAATACGACCTCGCGGGCTTTGCTGTCGGCTTGGTGGAAAAGGACAAAGTCATTACCGGCAGGGCCATATGTGCTGGCGACGTTATCTTGGGGCTCAAATCAAGTGGCGCTCATTCCAACGGGTTCTCGCTGATCCGCAAGATCATCGAACGATCGGGTATCGATTTGCGTGCGGCGCAAAACCGGCAACTGGCGCTTGACTTGTTGGCGCCCACCCGCATATACGTTAAGCCATTGCTGGCGCTACTGGAAGCTCACCCACAAGTCGTGAAGGGAATGGCGCACATTACCGGCGGCGGCCTGACCGAAAACATTCCGCGCGTATTGCCCAGCGACGTCATGGCGGCCATCAATGGAAAGTCATGGGATGCGCCGGCCGTATTCGCGTGGCTGCAGCAGCAGGGCCAAATCGGCGAAGCGGAAATGGCGCGGACATTTAATTGCGGAATTGGCATGGTGGTGATCACGGCACCGGAAAATGCCCAGACTGCCGCGTCCTTCCTGAGGGCGAGTGGCGAAATGGTGTTTGACATTGGCGAAATCCGCGCGCGGCAGCCCGGAACGCCACACGCAGTCGTGAGTCATTAACGCAGGTTGACTCCAGAACCGGGCGCGGCTTCCAACGAATGTCTCGCCTGCGGACCCCGCCAATCCTGGACTTCATGCGATTTGGGGATGTTCTTGATCACAGGCTAAGGGCCCATGAAATCCATCGTCATCCTCATCTCCGGTCGCGGCAGCAACATGGAGGCCATCATCAAGGCGCAATTGCCGATAGAGATTCGTGCCGTGATTGCCAACCGGCCGGACGCAAAGGGAATCAGCTTGGCGGCGGCCCACAGTATCGCAACTGCCGTCGTTGACCACAAGGCCTTTCCGTCACGCGAGGCGTTCGATACAAGCCTCGCGGAAGTCATCGACTGCCATCGCCCCGACTACGTCGTACTGGCGGGATTCATGCGTGTCCTCACGGAAGCGTTCATCGCGCACTATCCCAATAGAATCATAAACATCCACCCGTCGCTTCTGCCAGCATTTCCGGGTTTGCACACGCATCGCCAGGCTATCGATGCCGGGGTCAAACTACACGGCGCCACGGTTCATTTCGTCACGCCCAGCCTGGACCATGGCCCAATCATTATCCAGGCGGCGGTCCCGGTCCTGGAGGGCGACTCGGAAGCCGCGCTGGCGGCGAGGGTCCTGATACAAGAGCACCAAATTTTTCCCCTTGCGATCAAATGGCTGGCAGAAGACCGTGTGCAGCTAATGTCTGGCAATGTCGTCCAAGTACAAGGACTGGACGTTTCCAGACAAGGAGCCAATCTTCGACTTTGCTTTCCCTACGAATGACCTGAATGCCATTCAAGTTCAAATCCGTCTTGCTCTTCCTCCCGGCGGTCTGCGCCTTTTTCGCGTTCAGTATCAAGTCCGAAGGAACTTCGGCCAGACCAACACAAATTGTCGCCAGTTACACGATTCACAAGAGCGGCATTCTGATCGGCACGGTGGAGGAGCGATTCAACCGCGATGGAGACTCTTACAACATCGTCTCCGAAACCCGCACTGCAGGCGCACTGAAATGGTTATTGAACGATCAGGTGACGCTGAGGTCGGAAGGCAGGATCGGCAACAGGGGCCTGGAGCCGAGTCGCTATGAACTCAAGCGCCACAACGAGCCGACAAAGAACATCGCGGCCATCTTTGATTACGCCCAGAAACGGATTGTTTCCAGTCATCACGACCGAATCGAGTCATTCGAACTGCCGACTGGTACGCTGGACCGCATCTCGGCAATGTACCAGTTCGGTTTCGTGGCGCCGCTTGCATCGGAAGTGTCCTTTTGGATGAGTCAGGGCAAAGGGGCCGAAAAGTACCTTTATCGTAAACAGGGCGAACCGGTCATCCGCATGGCGGAACTGGGCGCGCGCCTTG
>JANNGY010000552.1:0-2647 GCA_031404095.1 Betaproteobacteria bacterium
CCACCTCAACGGGCAGCAGTCCTTCCTTGAGCAACGCCAGCGCTCGCACGCGTCGGCGTTCCAGTTCCTCTGGGCTTCCGGTAGGCCTCATGGTGTACCTCCGGAACAGAGTATAGGACATTATTTACGCAGGTATCAATAGCCATTATCGGATTTCGCTACGTGCTGCGCCATGAGATTGCCGAGGTCGCTTCGGCCTATCAGTTTCACGCGCGATTTCTCCGCCAGTGCCCGTGCATTGATGGTGAATGCGCCGGTGGTGACGACCCACGCGGTATCGCATTGGTAATACGCCCGTCCCGATAGTGCTTCTTGCACGGCTTGTATGCCAACGCTTCCCACATAGCGTTTGGTTTGTACTGCGATGCGTCGCCCGTCTTTGCTCAGGATGAGGTCGGCACCATAATCCCCGGTGACTGCGGTAAGCTCTGCTGCGTAGCCTTGGGCACGGAACAGTCCGGCGGGAAATTCTTCAAATTCTGTGCCGCTGAGTTGGTCAAGCTCGCTAGCTTTTGCATGACCATACGCCTGTTGCCAAGCGTCCTGCTCGCGTTGCTTTGTCGTCAGCGTTTTGTGCTGAGTTTTGGCAAATTGCATCGCGTTTCGCAGATGGCGAATTTGCGGGTCTACCTTGGGCGTCGGCTCACTGGCCTGCGGGGGAGGCGTGGGTTTATTTGTAATTGCTCGCCACACCAGCCACGCAATGCCAGCGAATAGCAGGATGAGGAACAGGTCTTTCATAGCGAATTTGATCTTCCCCAATTTCGGTGGACGCTAAGGACGGGAAGAGTTACGTTAGCTCAAACTGTTCTAATACCCAGCGCTCTTGACGCGGGGTTGTTTATCGGCGTGCGGTAGCGGTTTGTTTTTTCAGACTCCCACTGTGACTTTCTTTGGGCGCCCCCCAAGTTTTCCATTTTCCGCTGCAGCCTTTGCCTTCGCCGCTGAAGTGACACTGCCGCCCAATTTACCGATCTCGGCCATCCATTTTCTTGTACCGAGAACGCCTTGGAGAAGGCTTGGCACATACAGGTCCACATCAAGTCTCGGCCAATGAAGCCCAAGGCCCCGAGCCTCAATCTGGATCTCCGCGAGGTCTTTGGGACTGCCATTTTCCAGGCCTTGAGCAAGCCGCACCGGAAAGCGAACCTCGACACCGGAATTCAACTCAACGAAAATCATGCCAGCACGATATCGAGCGGCAACCGCAACGGGACCGTGTTTGATAATATCAGCGCCCTTTGCGCGAGCACGTTCCTGACGAGACCTGCTAATAAGTTCCATGGATTGACCTCCATTTCAGGCAAAGCAACTCCAACTGTGCTGCGATGGCCCCCGCAATTCTTTTCAATTCTTGTCCGGAAAACCCGTGGGCCTCTCGAAGTTCGGGCGGCCCATTGGGGCAGTTTAGTTCGAATACTGAAAACTCATTCCCCCGAATTGCATGCACATGCGCCGGCCGATGGTCGTTTAGGTAAATGACGATGCGAATGTTCCGAATCCAGACGATCGTTGGCATGAAGGAAGTCTACCATAACCTAAGAACGGTTGGGTTATAGAACGAAATGATAAAATTACCTCTCCTTGCGACGGCCGCGAAGGTAACTTATTGACACGCAGCCCTGCGCGCCTGTCAATTTATTTACACGCAAAGCCTTTGGCGCGACATTCACGTAAAGTCTTTTACACTCAGTGTGTTGCGGAACTTCTCTCAGCGGGCAGTGTCTTATGTTATTAACATGTCCTTGGCCGAACGACGGTACCTAGGACATGAAAAACCTGGGTTGAAAGAGGATCGATCACTATGAAAAGGTATCTTGTCTTTCTCACAGATTTGGCGCTTCCTCTTTTGCAAGGCATCAACCCGAGGGGCGGCAGAACGGAGAACTTCGATGAACAAGCTAAAGTAAGGGAATTCGCAGAAAGTCAGAAGAATAATTGGGCTCGCGTTTTCATTTTCGATAGGTCCGGAATCGAGGGGCTTGAAAGAATCGAGCACTATCAGCATGGTCAGCGTTACGTTGGCAGCGTGAGAACCAACGAAGAGTGATGGCCGCGAGTTGGGATTTTTTGGCGCAAATGGATGATACTCAAGGCAAGGTCATTTTTCTCGTCGCAACTTGTGCGCGCTAATGAAACCGTCCGAGTCGATCTCACTTCGCCTGGGCTTCTCGAGAGGAACGAAATGTCTTCACGGCGCTTACCGGCTTGGAAGAGGTTGGCCGTACCTAACCCTGTCGTGAGGGATGCTTCGCGCCCCACACTTCCACATTAGAAATTATGGAATCGTCTTCGCAGCTTGTGGCGCTTCTCCAATATGTCGGTGACGCCGGGCGAATTTGCCCTCAGCCGCAAAAATGGAACGAACTCTGGGACCTCCTCCCGAACCGTAAGCGCGTTGGCGCCAGATGGAACCCGCCGGCGCCGCTCATCCTCGCAGCATGGTGGGATACTACAGCGATGCCGAAGTCACTTAGGCTAAGAGAACACATTGAATACGCCGCAGCGAATGGAACCCTTGAATCCGTGGACTTGTTTCTTCGGAATCTACCATCCGAGTACTGGCACGCGGTGAAAGACGAATGAATCGGCCGTCATGTCTATTGATAGATGCATAAGTAATGTCCTATTTAAGGCGCAAAGAAAG
>JANNGY010000553.1:0-17914 GCA_031404095.1 Betaproteobacteria bacterium
GCGCCGTTGGAGTCCGCCGAGCGTGTACCCTGGCTACTCGGCGGCCACCGCATCAGCGCGCGCCTGCCGTGGTATCGCGGCGAACCCGGCCAGCCGATGGAAGCGGAAAACCGCGCCGTATGCGAGGTCGTCGCCGCCGAATTGCTGTCGCGCCCGTTCAGCCTGTCTGTTGATTGTCACTCCGGTTTCGGCGCCAGCGACCGGATCTGGTTTCCATTCGCCCACACGCGCGAGCCGATTGCACATCTGGCCGAAATGCATGCGCTGAGAGACCTGCTGCAGGAAACGCTGTGCAACAACCGCTACATCTTCGAGCCGCAGAGCCGCCAGTATCTTGCTCATGGCGACCTGTGGGACCATCTGTACCAGCGTTCACATGAGCGACCGGGCCGCGTGTTCCTGCCCTTGACGCTGGAGATGGGCTCGTGGATCTGGGTAAAGAAGAATCCGCGCCAGTTGTTTACGCGACACGGTATTTTCAATCCCCTGATCGAGCATCGCCAGCAACGCGTGTTGCGCCGGCATCTGCCGCTGCTGGATTTTTTCGCTCGCGCGGCGTGCAGTTACCTGCGCTGGACGCCCGCCGGCGGTGAACGCGAGCAGCACCACCATCGTGCCCTCGTGCGCTGGTACCCCGAACGGCGACCGGATCCGCAGTCTTGAGCACGTGGATCCTGCTACGCGGCCTCGCGCGGGAACGGCGGCACTGGGGCCCCTTTCCCGGCGAACTACGCAATGAAATGCCGGGAATCCGCGTGATCACGCTCGACTTGCCGGGTTGCGGCTCACTCAATGACATGTCGAGCCCGCTGCGTGTCCCCGAGATGGCGGCCTATTGCCGCGCGGAGTTGCTTCGACATGCGGTGAAGCCGCCCTATCACCTGTTGGCGATGTCGCTGGGCGGCATGGTGGCCACCGCATGGGCCGGCCAACATCCGGAAGAAATCGGCGCCTGCGTTTTGATCAATACCAGTTTTGGTTCATTCAGCCGTCCGCATCGGCGCCTTCGCCCGCGCGCCTGGCCGATGCTGCTCGCCCTGCTGGCCGCACCCACTGCTCGACACCGCGAAGAAATTATCTTCAGGCTCACCAGCAACCTCGCCGAGCCAGCTTGCCGGGTACTCGATGAATGGGTCGTGATCCGCGAATCACGGCCGGTCAGTGTGCTCAATGCTTTGCGCCAGTTGTTGGCGGCGGCGCGGTTTCGTGCGCCCAGTGCATTGCCCGGCGGCGTCTTGATTCTGGCGAGCACTCGTGATCGATTGGTCGACCCGCAGTGTTCGATGGACATTGCGCGGCGCTGGAATTGCGCCATCGTCACGCATCCGGTTGCGGGACATGATATCGCCCTCGATGACGGCCCCTGGGTCGCTGCCAAAGTCCGCGAATGGCTGGCCTCTTCGTCGGAGGGGCCATAACATGCAAGCACTGGTGCGGCTTTCCGGCACATTATCGCCTGCAGGCCGCGCCAGTGCTTGAGTTTCCCCGCGCCAACGGGGAGGGATTACTCGCGTTTCTTGGCGGGACGGCCGGTTTTAATGGCAGGAACGGCACCGAGTGCCCGGGCAAACTCGGCATCATTCATACCGGCAAGCGCCTTTACTCCGGCGCGCAGCAACTCGCTTTTCTTCATTTCACGCCCTGAAGCAAGGGCGCGTTTCTTCAGGGTACCAATCAATGTGTAATCATCGGCAGGCATGTTGAAACTGTCGCGAACCGTCTTTTCCCTTTTAACCGACTTTTCACCTTTGACGGTTTTTTCCCTGTTGACCGGCTTCTGTTTCTTAGTGATCCCTTTGTCTACAGGCTCTCTTCGCGCTTGCGCGGTTGGTGGTTTCGACGCGGCCGGCGTTTTTGCCGCGGACTTCCCGGCGGGCGCTACGGTGGGTACCTTGTTGGTGGTCTTTGCATTCGGTACCACCTTTGCTGCGCTTGTCTGCGCCGGCTGCTTTTGCTTGGTGGTGGGCTTACTGGCCATATTTCGTCCTTGTTATGAGAGTGGGTCAGCGTCAACTTTGTCAACGGCTGATAACAGTGTACACCGTATTGCCCGTTCTGCGTTGGACCCGCAAGCGTGATCATTTCCGGCGGACGAGGTTCCTGCCGACGGCTGCTAGTCGCGTCGCCGGAAGAAAACCGCCCACGCGGCAATCAGCGTGAAGGTCAGCACCACCGCGACCACGATCCAGAAGCCTGCCGGGTCATGCGCCAGTGGGACGCCACCCACGTTCATGCCGAACAGCCCAGCGAGAATATTTATTGGCAACGCCAGAACCGTCACAATCGTCAGGACAAACAGGCTGCGGCCGTTCCGCTCGTTGACTTGCGCGGCGATTTCCTCTTGCAAAAGCTTGATTCGCTCCTGGAGGGAGGAGATGTCGCTGATGGCGCCCGAGAACTCTTCCGTCGACTGGCGCAATTCCAGCACGTCAACCTCGGCCATCCACTTGGGCGGATGGTTGAGCAGTCGAAACAGCGCGGCAGGCTCCGGGGCCAGCAGACGCTGCAGGCGCACCAGCACCCGGCGCAACTGCCCTAGCCGGCCCCGCCGTTTGTCGAGACGGCCTGCCAGCAACTTGTCTTCGATCTCATCTACTTGCGAGATCGACTTGCGGACGATTTCCATCAGCACGTCAGCCTGGTCGCGAAGCAGATGCACCAGCAACTCGACTGGGTTGCGAAAGACTTCACCGTTGATTACGGCGATGCGAAGTCGATCGATGGAGCGTAGCGGCTTGGTGCGCGCACTCAAAAGCATGCGCCGGTCCACACTCATCCACAATGTCGAAATATGCGATGCATCGAAAGAAAAGTCATAGAGCACGTCATTGACCACCGCGATCAGGTCATTGTCCGCAAACTCGATGCGCGTCGATCGCGTGCCCTCGCTGAGCGCGTCAAAGAACATCTCCGAGAGACCGAAGTGTTGCCGCAACCATTTGCTGGTCGCGGCATTGGACAAATTCACATGCAGCCAGATGAAATCGGACCCACAGGCTGCGCTTGGCTCGCCTATCCATTTGCACGCTTCCGCTGAATCGATGGGCTGTGCCGGAAACCCGGTCGAAAACAGGTAGGCGCAAATCAGTCCGTTTGGATCCGAGCCATATCCCAGGACGACGGGCAATTTCGCGCGTGGCCGCATCTACCGGGCAGCAAAGGGCAGGCTAGTCCAGTCGGGCATAGGACAGTCGTTTTAAGTAATGGCCGGGACAGCCCCCGCCGGCAGCCGCGAACCAGCTGGCCTCAGCAGGTCCAATGCGGGCCAGCAAAGGTTGTCCATCCACTGATCCGGTAGCGTACAGGGAGGTTCATGTCGCAGACGCAACGACGCCAGCACTTGCAACAGGAGTGTCAGGCGTTGCCTCCTGAAGTAGCAGCAGCTCGTGGCTGGTAGCGGGCAGTTGCCGACCATCGGTGCTGAGGAAGGTAGAAATGCCCGTACGAAGCAACTCCTCGTCGTCGACCAGGCCATAGTGCGGGCGGAAATAGCCCTTGCTGCGCCAGTTCAGCAGGAGCGCCATGCGCATCGGTTTTCGAACAGTTGAGTTGAATGTCATTTTGTTTCGCGCGCGCTCGGTTGCCAGCATCGTTAGTGATCAACGGTGAAGCATGTGCGCGTTTTATGCTGATTTCATGACAGCATGCCGGCACCCATGTCACATTGCAGTCATTTGCAATTAGTCACCCTGACACCTTTGTGCCGGATACTGGGTCTGCCTTCACGGGGAGCCATGAAGGTGTAATTCGCTTCAGAGTCGTGGTTTGTGCGCCTTATTCAGCCCACAATTTCCGGGCGGTTTTTCTGTGCTTCCGTGTACTCGGCGATCGCCATCGATTGGGTTCGGCAAGAACCGAACGATAGGCATGCGCCGCGTAAGGTTGTTCAATCAGCGTGTCCCGCATTTGGCCATGTTGTTGCGGGGACCACTTCATCCAGCCGTTCGTTGGCCGCCTCCCGCTGGCGAATCTCACTCAACGCTGGGTTAGTCATGATGTCGCTCTTCGAAAGCTTTTCCTGAAGGCGTTTGTTCTTGCGCAGTTGCCGGCGATGCGTCTCCGAGTCGAGCACCGCCGTGAACGGATTGTCGACGCGATTGGCCTCGGCAAACTCACGGGCGGCGCCGCTCATGCGATTGCGCGTCGGGGTATCCATCAGCTGCAACATGGCGTACTGCAGGCTGCGCACAACATGGCCACGCACCATCACGCCGGTGACGCCATCGCGCATCAGTTCGGCGGGCCCGCCGATGTCGGTGACAATCACCGGCAGTCCCGACGCTTGGGCTTCCAGCGGCGCGTTTCCCCAGGTGTCGGTCGTACTCGGGAACACTTTCACGTCGCATGACGCCAGGGCGCTCGCCAGCTCCTTGCCATGCAGGTAGCCGGTAAACGTGACCGGCAGCCCCTGCAACTTCGCTTCGAGGGCAGCGCGGTAAGGCCCGTCGCCGATGATGATGAGGTGCGCGTCGCCGCGAGTGTCACGCAGGTTGCGATAGGCCTGCGCCAGCAGATGCAGGTTCTTTTCGATGGCCACTCGGCCCACGTAGACGTACTTGACGGCATCGGCCGCGACACCGAACCGCTGCCAGTAATTCGCCACGCGATTCGCCGGGTGAAAGCGATCAACGTCCACCCACCGGTCGAGAATCAGCAACTTGCGATTGCGCAGGCCGCGATCGTGAAGCAGCCTCGCCACATACTTCGATGGCACCAGCATTTCGTCGACCGAATGGTAGAACAGGATCATGTACTTCCATGCCATCGCTTCCAGGCTCACGTCACGGGTGTAGTTCTCGACATATTCAGGAATGCTGGTGTGATAGGTCGCGGCGGTTTCTATTTGCAGCAGCTTTGCCGCCACCAAGCCCGCCACGCCCAGCACGCCTGGCGTGCTGATCTGCAGCTTGGTGAATCCCGATTCCTGCATGTATTTGAGCAAATCCAGCATCGGCGGGAAGTGAATTTGCAGGCCGTCATACTCGGGGAAGTCGAGGCTCGCCACCGCCGTCAACAACTTGAGGCGTCCAAGCGCGACAAATTGGCGCACCTCCGGGTCCTGCAGCCGAGCTTCCAACTCGCCCGCGGCAATGCAGGTCAACACCGTGAAATCGATATCCCGCTTCACGGCTTCGCGGATCATGCGCTTGATGCTGTTCGACACGCCATTGACTTCAAAGAAGGTGTCGGTGATCAGCGCCAGTTTTTGCGAGGCGCGCACTTTGAAAGCCCGCCTGACATCGCGTGTAATCTGGCAGTCCGCGCTTTGTTGCATGAATGCCACCAGGTAGGGCAGCGATACAAACAGGTTGGATGACACCAGCGCGACCGTTTCCTTGATCGCCGAGATCAGACTCAGGGATTCGCGGCGTCGCAGGCTGCGCACGTAGTGCGCGAAGATGCGGTTCACCAGCGTCTTGATGACCAGGAAAATGCGATCGTCCATCGATCCGGCGCGCCTGAGTTCGTCGCGGAAAGCCGCGTTATCGAGCATCAGGTAGACCTCGGCTTCCAGGACCGCTTCGAACGGCTTGCTCAACTCGGCGTTGGCACGCGGCTGTTTCAAGCGGTGATACCAGAGGCGCAACTGGAACGAGAGTTTGTCGCCCGCGCTGCGGCTGTCGGCATCGAACACCAGCCGCAGCAAGGACTGCAGCGGCCCTGACACATTCACCGATTTGCCAGCCTTATCCCGACCCTTGCCCTTCGGTTGCATGCCGCCTTCATACAGCAGCTTCAGGATCGAGTGCGCGATCGTCACCGGCCCGCCATGACCGCCCGCCGGCTTGCTGGTTCGCGCGCGAATCGAGTCGACCAGCACGGAAGCGGAAGGAGCCTTTCCACCGAGGTCGAACTCGGTCCAGGTCTGGCCAGGGTTGATACCCGAATGGTCGTCCGATCCGCCCACCACCGACTTGAGCCATGGGGTCGGCCCTTTTGGCGCAATGTCGTGGACATTTGCCAGACGCTCGATGGTTTCGCAATCGAGCCCATTGATGATATTCGCGGTGAGGTCGTTCAGCGCCCGGGTGCGGGCGCCGTTGTGCACCTCCAGGCAATTGCATAACAAGATCGCCTTCTCAATGTGCGTCGCGGACAAGGATCCCTCGCGGCCATATGGCCGGTTCTGCGTGCTCATCAGCGGGTGCGTCATGAAGTAGACCAGCTTGTTTGCCACCGGTGCCCGATGCTCGACCGCGATCTGCTGGTCGACGTAGGCAACCATCTCGTACACATTGCCCCGCAGCCGGTTCACCTCGGCGAACTGCACTTCGGTCATGTTGGCGACGGTGATGTGAATGTTGCAGCCATCCTCGGGGAAAGTGGTGGTCATCTCCGCGCTGATGAACACATCCGGCAAACCCCGGTCGAGCATTTCAAGCACGCCGTCGATCGAGTTGTGATCCGTCAACGTCACCAGCGACATGCCTCGCTGCTTGAGCAGGTGATACAACTTGATCGGATCGGAATAGGACTCGGGTATGGAAAGACTATTTGCCGCGTAGTAATCGGTGACGTTCGAGGCATACGAGTGCAAATGCAAATCCACTCGGCCCCTGGTGTACGTGGTCATATCAGTGCCCTTTCCCGCGCTCGGGACATCGTTGGATGAGACTTAAGCAAACGTAGATGAAATTGCCGTGTCAGTTGCGAGTCAGTTCCAAGTCAGTACGTGCCGCCATGCTTCATATTTCTGTCATCAATTCGCGCTATACCTGTTGCGGAAGTTCGGCAGGGGCGTGGCGCCTCACTCGCAAGACACTCACAGGAGATGACGATGCGCGGCTTCATGGAAACACTTGACGAGCAACGCTGGGATGATCATCGCTACTACCATCACAGCCGGATCAATCAATCTCTGCACTTGCTCAGCGCCATCAGTTTTGTGGTCGGCTATGTGCTGCTCTTCTACGCACCGGCCATCGCGGCGCTGGTATGCTGGCTGATCGGCATGGTCAGCCGTCAGTGTGGCCATTTTTTCTTCGAGCCGAAGGGATTTGACGAGGCCAATCAAGTCACCCACGAACACAAGGAAGACATCAAGGTCGGCTACAATCTGCGCCGCAAAGTGGTGCTGATGTCAATCTGGGCTGCGTCGCCGGTGTTCGTGTGGGCCGATCCGACAGTGCTCGGCCTGCTTGAAAGGCCGGTTGACTTGATGGGAGTCATCAACAACGTCGGCCTGCTATGGATCGCGATAGGCGTTGGTGGGCTGCTGTTTCGCACAATCCATCTGTTCTTTCTGCGCGATATACAGACTGGCCTGGTGTGGTTCACAAAAATTATCACCGACCCGTTTCACGATATAGCGCTATACCATCGCGCACCGCTGCACCTGATGCGCGGCGAGTTGATCGACCCGGACGTTGCCAGGCGATAGGTTCGCCGTTCCTGCGATGAACGCTAGTCTCCTTCCCTGAGAGAGGGCGGGACCCGGGTGGGGAAAACGGCCGTGAAATTCAGCAGTCGTGCATAAGGCAGCCAATGTGTCACCAACTCGCGCAATATTCTCCGCCGGATAGACTTATTGGATGTCGTTTCTTCACGCCACCACCAGCGGTCGCGCTGCATTGCCTCAGCAGCCGCAATGAAGCGATTGGAGACCGCCTCGAACTCGTCGTCGGTGTAATTAAGGCTGAAGATCAGGCGACCGCTTCCCACCCAGCTCAGCGCCAGCCCCTCGGCGCGCAGATAATACTGCAGCATCCAGTTGTAGCGGCTGGGTTCGGTATAGAGCACCGTCCAGATCGAGGAGAGGTTGGCCACCTGCAACGGCAGCCGCGCCGCTCGCAGGCGGCGGTTGAGTTCTGCTGCCCGCCGGGTCCAGACGCGATCGAGGCTCGAGTAGAGTTTTTGCACGTCGGGTGTGTCGAGATGATCGAGGAACGCCGCCATCGCCCCCATCACATAGGGATGCGAGTTGAAGGTGCCGCGCGCGAAACAAATGTCTGCCGGCCGGTCATCGCGAAACCGCTTCATGAATTGACGTCGTCCGCAGACCACACCAACCGGCAGGCCACCGCCGAGCGTTTTGCCGTAGGTCACCATGTCGGCCTTTACGCCGAAGTATTCCTGCGCGCCGCCGCGCGCGAGCCGAAAGCCGACAAAGACTTCGTCAAAGATCAGGACGATGCCTCGCGCATCGCACACCTCACGAAGTCTCTTCAGCCAGGCCGAATAAGCGGCGCGATCGAATGCAGCGTGCCGCGAACTATCCATCAGCGACGAGTCGCCCGGTGCGCCGGCGTTCGGATGCAGTGCCTGCAGCGGATTCACCAGCACGCATGCAATGTCGCTGCGCTTGGAAAGTACTTTGAGCGCCGCATCATCCATGTCTTTCAAGGTGTAGGTTTCGCGGGCCGGCTGCGGATTGCCCACACCCGGCTGCACGTCGCCCCACCAGCCGTGATACGCCCCGCAGAAACGTACCAAGTGGGAGCGGCCGGTGTGATAACGCGCAAGCCGCACCGCCTGCATGACCGCTTCGGTGCCGGACATGTGAAACGAGACTTCGTCGAGACCGGAAATTTGCTTGAGGCGCGCGACGTTGCTCGCCACCACCGGGTGGTATGCGCCCAGCACCGGACCCAACTCCCGCACCCGCGCAACACCATTGTCGATGCACGCCTTATAGAAGTCGGTGCCAAACACGTTCACGCCGTACGAACCGGTGAGGTCATAGAACCGGTTGCCGTCGAGATCGGTCATCGTGACGCCTTCCGAGCTTTGCAGAAACGAACCTCCCTTGAGGTGTTCGCGGACGTAACGGCTGAACTGAAACGGCACCCGATAGCAGGCGGTGAATTGCAAGTCGGAAACGCCTTCGGCCGTTTCCGCGGTCAGTTTGGCCGTGCGCGTGAACCGGTCCGCATAGAGTTCCGCCAAGCGCCTGAAGCCCTCGCGACGCATGGCGCCGATGTCTGCCGGCGCGCCATCGGCGCGGAAGAACTGCACCTCGTCGTACTCGTAGTGGGGAAGCAGCTTGGCCACCTGGCGCGAAATGCGCGCATGGCCGGTCAGCGAACGGTGCTTCGCCAGCGAGAGTTCCAGGCGAGTCTTGAGTTTGGGGAGTGCCGCGAGAGAAGCAGCCGCACCCAGTGCATACCAGGCCAGAATCGAGTCCATAGTTTTCATTTCCTCCACCGCGACAAATAACCCAGGCAGATGACATGCTGATGACGCTGCGTTCCGCCCTGCTGCAGGTAATCCAGCAGGAGGACCTGAATTTCCTGCTGACCAACCGAATTCCGCGACGCTGGTTTACCCAGTTCATGGGCTGGTTCAGCAAGATCGAGCAGCCGCTGGTACGCGACTTGTCAATCGGTATCTGGCGGCGCTTTGCCGACTTACGACTGGAGGAGGCGAAGAAATCGCATTTCACCAGCATGCACGATTGCTTCATCCGCGAATTGAAGCCCGGCGCGCGGCCGGTCGATGCCGATCCCGCAGCGCTCACCAGCCCGTGCGACGGCATCATCGGCGCCTGCGGTCCTATCGATGGCGTGCGCGTGTTTCAGGCCAAGGGTTTTCCCTACTCGCTGCCCGACTTGCTGGGCGACCCCGAGCTTGCGCGTCGCTACCGCAATGGCTGCTACGCCACCATCCGCATCACCTCAAGCATGTATCACCGCTTCCATGCTCCAATCGATTGCCGCGTGCAACGCGTCAACTACATTTCCGGCGATACCTGGAACGTGAATCCGATTGCGCTAAAGCGAGTGGAGAGACTGTTCTGCAAAAATGAACGCGCGGTCGTTCAAATCCAGCATCGGCGTTCCGGGCGGGAAATCCTGCTGGTTCCCGTTGCGGCGGTGCTGGTGGCAAGTATCCGCCTGCATTTTCTCGATGTGTTGCTGCATCTTGAATACCGCGGCCCGAGCCAGGTGGACTGCGATGTCTCTTACCGCAAAGGTGACGAGATGGGCTGGTTCCAGCACGGTTCCACCATCATCGTGCTCGCACCGGATGGATTCGGGATGTGCGAGGGCCTCGCGGAAGGCACCGGAATCCGCGTCGGGCAGCGCCTGATGCAAATGCCGGCGTAGCAGGGCTGGCAGCCCGGCGAAATCGACGCGCCGGTTGCCGCGAAATTTCCGTTGCGCCCGTGATTCACGTCGTCGACTTCCCGATGCGATGTCATCGCACTGTCATGTTTCTGCAATGGCAGCGTCATGACGAGATCGTAATGTCGCATTTTGTTCGCCGATCCACGAATACCTCCCGATACGTCGCTGCGCCGGGATTGGTACCCGCTGTGCCGCGATGGACCTCCCGTTGCGAAGCAACAATGTTGTGCCCATCGGCAAATCGATCAAACCACCCGAGGAAAACTCAATGCGCACCAACGTGAAGCAGCCCCATCGCTACGCTATATTGCTGGCCGTGTTCGCGGCCGGCTTTCTCGCCGCTTGCAGCAGCGATGACGAGTCCGTCGAGCCGACACCCGTGTCGCTGTCGATGACCAAGATCGGCGGATTCGACGGCGGGGTGGCGGGCGCGTCCGAAATCACCGCCTTTGACGCCGGCAGCAAGCGTTTGTTCGTGGTCAACGGCGCGAATGGCACCGTGGACGTACTTGACCTCAGCAACCCGGCGACGCCAACCAGGATATCCACGATCACCGTCAGTGGACTCGGCGCTGGCGTCAACAGTGTCGCGGTCAACGAGGGCCTGGTGGCATTGGCGATTGAAGCGACCCGCAAGACCGATCCGGGCGTAGTGGCGTTTTACAACGCCGCCGACGCGCGGTTTCTGCACAGTGTGACCGTCGGCGCGTTACCCGATATGGTCACTTTCACGCCTGACGGGCGCTATCTGCTGGTCGCCAACGAGGGTGAGCCCAACAGTTACGGCGCCGCTGATTCGGCTGACCCGGAAGGCTCGGTGAGCATCGTTACCGTCAACCGTACGGGGACTTCAACGGTTGCCACCGCCGATTTTCGCAGCTTTATCGGCCAGGAAGATGCGCTTCGCGCCCAGGGTATCCGCATTTTTGGCCCCGGCGCCAATGCCGCGCAGGACCTTGAACCCGAGTACGTCGCCATCAGCGCCGACAGCCGGACCGCATACGTGACGCTGCAGGAAAACAATGCCATCGCCATTGTCGACATCGCCACCGCGCGTGTCACCTCAATCAAGCCGTTGGGTTTCAAGGACCACAATGTGGCCGGATTTGGCCTCGATGCCAGCGACGAAGATGGCGGCACCAACACCAACAGCGGCACGCCGGCGATAAAAATCTTGCCGCGGCCGGTGAAAGGCATGTATGAGCCCGATGCCATCGCCACCTTTGTTGTCGGCGGTACACCCTATCTCATCACCGCCAACGAAGGCGAAGCGCGTGCTGACTGGCCCGGATTCAACGATGAAACCCGCGTGCGCACCCACTGCGCGGCTGGCCTCGATCCTGCCGTCTTTCCGGATGCCGCCAATCTGATCCTCGACTCGAACCTGGGCCGACTGCGCATTACCAGCACGCCCAACGGTGGCAAGACCGGCAAGAATGCCACTGGCCAATGCAATGAGCTGTACTCATTCGGTGGGCGTTCGTTTTCCATCTGGACCACCGACGTGCAGCGCGTGTTCGACTCCGGAGACGATCTCGAGCAGCGAACCAAGGCTCTGCCCGAGGCGGCGTTCAACGCCAGCCACGACAACAACACGCTTGACGGGCGAAGCGCGGCGAAAGGACCGGAACCTGAAGGCGTCGTGGTGGCAAAGTTCGGTGCGAAGACCTTTGTCTTCATCGGCATGGAACGTATCGGCGGCGTCATGGTGTACGACGTCAGCAACCCAACCGCGCCGGCCTATGTTACCTACCTGAATACGCGTTCCGGCGCCACCGGCGATCGCGGCCCGGAAGGACTCGCATTCATTCCTGCCGATAAATCACCGAACAGCAAGCCGCTGCTGGTGGTCGGCAATGAGGTCAGCGGCACGACCGCGATTTTCCAGATCAACCTGGCGTACTAGCCGGAATCAGACTGACGGCTGCCGGCAAGCTTGCCGGCGGCTCAATTAATTGAATGGGAACGCCCGCCGCGCGCGAACCACACTGCGCGCCATGGCGCGCCTGAATAAGCCCAGGCATGCGCTGTGCCTGGTCCCTGCTTGCGCCACTTCAAACTGCAGCGACCGCGGTCATTAACCGATCCGGATCGGCATCGTAGTCCGCCGAGTAAGCCTGCCATTGCTGCAAGGCAAGTGCCTGCGCATCGTGCGCACGCCGCGTGATCCGCTGGCGCCACGACGACTGGGCGGCAAACCGGCAAAGCACCTCAACCGGCCTCGCTCCAAGGCGGCCACAACCGCGCAAGTGCGCCCATGCGGCGGTTTCTGCCATGGTGCGCACCACATCATTCAGTGCGCCGGCCTTTCCACCCAGCGCCGCCAGATTGACGCGATCGGCGGATGGTTGCACCTCCCGGACCAGGTAGGAGCGCGTACCCATGCAGACCGGTCCCAGCAACGCCGGGGAAATGGCCTGCGCGATGCGCTGAATGGAGGCCACCCGCTCCGCTTCATTTTTCCAACGCGGCTGGCGGACGCCAATATTTACCGCGAGCGCGGATGGGTGGGCAGCTTTGATGTCGATAAGGTACCGGCCATCGCTGCTGCCCCCTGCCCGGCCACTGCCGCGAACCAATGCGATGTAGCGCTCAAGGCCGAGGCTGCCAGTACCGGCGATGCGCCGGGCGATATCGATCGGCGCAAAAAAATCGGGCGACGGCTGGGTGCGGGCGTAGGCGGCGAGAATGGATTCGGCACGCGTACGATCCTGTAAAGATACGGCAAGTGTTTTCTTTCCATCGATCGCCAGTCGAGTCTTCCCCGACTTGTGTGTGGTGCGTTCGGCAATCAGATCGTTGCGGTGCCGTCCCTTGACGCTTTGCAGCAGTTTTCTGACGGGGCCGGTGGCAAGGGACCTTTCCACCCAACGCGGCTTTGCCAGGACGACGTTCGAGGCATAGGTCTCAATGAATCTCGCGATCAACTTTGCCGCCGTCGCATCGCTGATCTTCAATGACTTGGCGGCCACCAGGATGCTGGTCACAAATCGCACCAGTTCATACGCAACCGGCGCGATGCAGGCTTCATCAAAGTCGCCCAGGTCGAAATAGACCAGACGGTTATCGCCCTTGTAACTGCCGAAGTTTTCCAGGTGCAGGTCACCGCAGGTCAATACCGTCGGTGACAACTTCAGCGTTCGATCAAGCGGCAGCGTCTCGTAAAACAACGCGCACGTGCCGCGGAAGAATCCGAAAGGATCGGCCCGGAGCGCCGCCAGCTTCATCTTCAGGCGTTCGGGATCGCGTCCCCGGTTGCAAACAAGGATCGACCTCGTCACATCTTGCATAGGGGCGTGCGGGCCGATCGCGCCCACTTAGAAATTCCGCTGCCGAAATCAGCACTTCCCATGGCTTCCCGACCTATCTTCAGACCTGATGATCGAACCAGCATACACTCAAACCTTTGCTCTCTCTTCGCGCCAAAATCCGCGGCCCTGACGGTTCTCGCCCTGCGGCAACAACCTGTGTACGGGTCAAGGAACATCACACAGGATCGGCATCAATCTGGCGGGGTGGGAAAGAGTTGGGACAATCCCCTTTTGCCAGGGAGTCCGGCAAGGGTATGCACCCCTGTTCGACGTCGAAATCGGCGTCGTCACAGTCGGCATGGAGTCCCGAGCGCGCGGGAAAATTCCCGCAACAGCCATTGATCATGCAAGCGTCGCAGAGGCTATGTGAACAGATCGCGCAATAGTCCATGAACCATGAACCCGACGACTCAAACTTCTTTTTGCAACGATGGCATTGCTGCATGGGGCACCTCGCCGCATCGAAGTCACAATGGTTCAACCCTGCGAACCGGACTGCTAATTTTCCGCGAGCTACATGACAAGATGTTGACCGGCTGACGCGAACGGGTGATGAGCGCGCTTGTAGCCGCATGACGACATGACTTAATTGTGCGAAGTTTCTCCGGCCTCAGTGGGGACGGCTGAGCGCCGCTCGGGTACGCCGGGTCGCGAACAACACGAGATAGTCAAATACCTGCGCATTCGACTTGAGCCGCGCAAACTCGACATCGTAGACACACTTGACTTCATCGAGTGGCAGCCTTGTCTCGGTGGCGATCATTTCAATGATGCTTCTCCTGTTTTCCTCGGCGTTTACATCGAAGTGAATTTGTTTCATGGTATTTTCAGCCATCCGTGGTCATTGATCCTGCCGCTGGCATCGTTGGCACTGCGTCTGCATGTTACGGCAGGAATCACGTGCACGGTGTGGCGATTTCACCATTGTTTGATCCAAGTCAGACTTGTGTTGATTACCGATATTCAATCAGGCGATGCGCCGCCTGTTCAAAGGCTGCCCGGCGGCCCGCCTGCGTCATAACCCGGCAATCACGATTTCACGAAGGCGCCACGGTGCGCCGTCAACCACTGTTCAAAATTCATCAGCGCCGGATTGAGGCGCCGCGTGGCCTCCACACTGCGCGCGGCGCGATAGGTGGATTCGAAATCGCGCTTGAACTGGAACATGTTGGCAAGATCCTCCGCGCCCGGGAAACCAAAGGTACGATAAATTTCGGGCGTGACCGCGTTGTACGCCACGGGCTGACCCATTAACTTGCCAAATGCGTCGGCCATCTCCGCGCCGCTTAGATGTTCGCCGGCGATGCCAATCGACGGGCCTACCGCCGCAACGCCCGCCTTGAAAACGCCAAAGGCGCAGCGGCCGATGTCTTCCACCGCGATGCCCGGCAATTTTGCTTGGCCCATCGGCAGCGTGATCGCGAGCTTTCCATCCGGCCCGGCCGCGGGCCCCATGCCGAAGTGAATGAAGTTGTCCCAGTAAAACGAAGTGTGCAGCAAGGTCACGGGCAGCTTGCGATCAAGGAAGAAGTGATTGGCTTCGCCCTTGGCATCGAAATGCGGCACGTTGTACTTGCCCATCAATACCGGCATCTGCCCAATTCCGACGGGCACGGTCTTGCGGGTATCCTCCAAGGTGGACCAGATGACGTGCCCTAACCCGGCAACTGAAGCGGACGCGGCAAGCGTCTCAGCCTGGGCCAATTCTCTGTCCGGTGAAAAGTGTTCCCAGAAATTGGTGATGCAAAACGCGCCATACGCACCCTGCATGGCACGCACCACGCTGACAGCATCGTCCAGGTCGGCGGTGACAACTTCGGCGCCGGCGGCAGACAATGCTTTCGCCGCGTCTGAGTCCGGCTTGCGGGTGACGGCACGAATCGCGAATTCGCCATCGCGTTCCGCCAGGATGGCGCGGGCCAGCCCGCCACCTTGCGCGCCGGTCGCGCCGAATACGGTGATCAGTTTCTTGCTCATGTTTCAGGCTCCTCGGTGAAAAGTGAAGGCGTTGATAGATGAAGGGAGAGACCAGTATACGAAAACTCCTTGCCGGTTTGCCCTGCCGCGACTGGATGACAAACTCAAGCACTGGCGCGGCCTGCAGGCTATAAATTGCCTGAACACCCCGCCAGTGCTTGAGTTTGTTCTTTCATTCCGGCGTGGCGTGCCGTCCCCTGGATGCCTGAGGATTTGAGAGGCGCACTTCCGCCCTACAAGTAATCCGGACTTACCGCCGCCCGCAGCATCAGCCGCGAATGTTTGGCATCGTCATCTTCACGCGAACGGTTGGTGATCCACCACACCGCGCCCTTGCGAATGGAGAGATTCTGCTCCTCGCCGAATAACAGCAGGGATGCCACTTGCCCGAGCGCCGGTTGGTGACCAATCACCAATACGGGATGCTTGTTGTCTGGCCAACCGGCCGCGATCAGCACCTGTGCCGCCGGCGCACCGGGGCCAATATCCGGCACGGTTTGAAATTTCCGCCCCAGCGCTTCGGCAGTTTCACGTGTGCGCACCGCCGGGCTCACCAGCACTTTGGCGGAATGGGGCAGGTGCTTATCCAGCCATTCTGCGACATGCGCGGCCTGCTTGCGGCCTTTGCCCGTGAGGTGCCGGTGAAATTCCGTTTCGCTTTCATTTATCGCGGCGGCAGTGTCGGCGTGGCGCCAGAGGATCAGGTCCATGGCCGCCAGCATAGGCGGCCAGTGTGACATCACCATGACGATTGCCTCAAATTCGATGGCCGTGAATTGGCGTCACACGTTGTAACGATTCCTTCACGGTCGCGTCACACGGCACGGTTAGCCTGCCTTCGACAACAACTTTTCCGACCCACTCGAAGGTACAAAATGAAAAACTCAGGCTTTCACCACTACATCGCGATTCTCGCCGCGTCGCTGGCTTTCTTGCTATGTCCGGTCAAAGCAGTGCAGGCGCAAAAATTGCCTCCGTCCAGCAATCAGATTGCCGCACAGAAGATGATGGATGCGTCGCTTGCGTCCGGGAAAATGCGCGCCTCAAGCCAGCGTGTGGCGCGTCTTTACCTGGAGTCGGGTTCGGCGATGCGGCCGAATCGTACCCAGATTGCCCTGGAGGCGGAAGTGGCCAATGTCGACTCGAGCTTCGAGGCATTGAAAAAGGCGACACTTGTGGACGATAAGGGAAAACGCGACTTGAAGCGCGCCCTCGATTCCCTCTCTGGACAGTGGGCTGAACTGAAGCCGGTCGTCAGTTCGAAATATGTCTCAGGCAACGCGCAAATGGTCTACGACGTCTCGGAACAGATGTATATCTACTCCTCCAAGATTACATTCCTGTTCGAACTGGCCAACAATTCGGAATCGGGCTACATGATCGATGTCGCCGGCAGGCTGCAAAGTAATTCCGAGCGCATCGCCAAGGCCGCCATTCATGGCATAAATTCAGGCAATTCGAGCGCGGCCGTCGATTTCATTACCTGGAAAAAAGAATACGTCGACGGATACCGCGAACTGGTTGGCTCACCCCTGAACGATGATTACCAGAAGCGCAATCTCGAGCTTGGCAAAGTCATGTGGGGGCTGTTCGATGAAATTATCACCCGCGCGGCGTCCCGCGGCGATGTCTCGCAAATCCTCGACATCTCCAAGTGCGCCGACGGCATGTGGAGTATTACGCAGTCAAGCCAGGTCGCCTATGTCGCCGCTTTCAAGGCACAAAGCGGTACGGACAAATTGATTGCCCGCAGTGGCAACAAGATTCTGTAAAGACAAGACTCACGAAAGCGGAAATGCCGGCGCGACCGACGAACATACTTCCGTCCGTCGGCGCCGGCAGGTATTCGCCTACGCTTCCTTCTTGCAGTTCCTGGCGACGACCTTTTCCTTGTGAAGCAATTGCAGGCCGCCTTGGGTCTTCAGCACCCAGCCTTCGCCCTTGAACTCGTCGCCCTCGCCGCGGTCCAGATTCACGGAACCCTCATGCGTGCGCACGCGCACGCTCTTGGAATCATCGGCAATGCGGGCGCTGAAATCGTGCCCTTCGCAGTCATAGCGAACCAGCTTGTCGCTTTCAAGACCGCCGACTGGCCCGAGCGACGCGCAGCCGACGATGGTCAGTGCGGCAATCGCGGTGAATCCAAGATACGCTTTCTTCATTGGTGCTCCTTTTGGTGTCAGTCGAACTGACAATGCTAACCAGGGAAAATGACCCTTTGATTACAGAGCTTGAAACGCAGAGGCACAGGGATCACAAAGGAAAGTCAGCGCCTTTTGGCGTTCCCTGTGTTCTCTGTGCCTCTGTGCCTCTGTGGTTCAGGACTTTGACTTTTCGCGCCTTGCGATGGCAAGTCCCGCGGAGATTGGCGGCCCGTCCAGCCACGCGCCGTTCGTCCGGCGTGAAGCAGTGCTTCACGAATTCCCGCAAGCAGCGACGCAAGTTTTTAGTTTACCCAGCCACGGCCCTGCATGGCCGTGCCGTTCGTCCGGCGTGAAGCAGTGCTTCACGAATTCCCGCAAGCAGCGACGCAAGTTTTTAGTTTACCCAGCCACGGCC
>JANNGY010000554.1:0-2557 GCA_031404095.1 Betaproteobacteria bacterium
ATGCGGTCGAACGCATACCGGTGACGCGCGATGTTGAGCGCTGCCGCGTGGTGCAGGACTATCGCGACGAGGTGCGCGGCTACGACGTGCGCTATCGCTATCACGGCCGCGAATACACGACGCGCCTCGATTACGATCCGGGTCCGACTTTGCCGATCAATGTGGTCGTGCGTCCTGGGTACCGGGGGCCGGTGCCGACTTACGACCGTTACTACTGAGTATTACGTAACCGCATGACAGTAAAACAGCGTGTAGGTCAGGTTGCCGCAGGCTACCTGACGATCCATTGACTTTGGCACGACGCTTCAATAATTTTGCTCCTTCCCCCGGGCAGGGGGAAGGTCGGGATGGGGGTCGAATGCATGCGTAGGCACCAATTGAAGCACTCCACCCCCATCCTAACCTTCCCCCTCAGAGGGGGAAGGGACTAATTGGTGGATTGCTTGGCGCAATCGAGGGTGAGCGATCAGGAGGTGCTCGTCACTCCACAAACGCAAACAGCACCGCATCCGCCGGCACCAGGTCGTTTTCCTTGAACGCCACGCGGTCCACCACGCCATCCCTGGGGCTGACGATGGTGTGTTCCATCTTCATCGCTTCGAGGATGATCAGCGGCTGGCCCTTCTTCACGCTGTCGCCGGCGGTGGCCATGACTTTCACCACCCGTCCCGGCATCATTGCGGTCAGGCGTCCTGCCGCGCCGGTATCTTCCTGCTCGAAATGGAAGGGATCGAACAGTGTGAGCGAGGTGCGGCCCTGCGGCGTAATGACGGTCAACAGGTCGCCCGCGCGCAAGACGCGTGTGGCGGATTTGGCTTCGCCGAGTTTTACTTTCAACGTGCCATCCTCGCGCTGTAGCCAGGAGAATGCGACACGTACATCGGCGTGACGGAAATAGCGCACACCGATATCGACATCGACGTGACATTCGACCGGCTCGTCGTCGCCGTCGATCTTGAATTCCATCAACCGGCTGGCGAATCCGTTCATACGCCAGCCGCTGTTTTGCGCCCAGGGGTCAGCGCCGATTGACGCCGCCTCGTCTTCCAGCACGCGCGCGCAGGCGGCGGCCAGCGTCAAGTCGTCCAGCCGGGGTTTGGCCATCAAGGCGTCTCGGTGCCGGGCAATGAAGCCCGTGTCGGTATCGCCTTCGATGAACGCGGGATGCTGCACCAGTTGCTGCAGGATTTCGAGATTGGTCTTCACGCCGAGGACATCGGTCTCGCCGAGCGCCGCCTGCATGCGGCGGATCGCTTCGGCGCGATCCGCGCCCCAGGTAATGAGCTTGGCGATCATCGGGTCGTAGTAGACGCTGATGGTGTCCCCGGTGATGACGCCGGTATCAAGCCTGACGTCGCCTTCCTCGTCGGCCTGCGGGATGGCGAACAGTTGCATCCGGCCGGTCTCGGGCAGGAAGTCATTGGCCGGGTCCTCGGCACAGATGCGCACCTCGATGGCGTGGCCGCCACTGAGTATTTCATTCTGAGTCAGCGGCAGCGGTTCACCGGCAGCGACGCGAAGCTGCCATTCGACGAGGTCCTCGCCGGTGATCATTTCCGTGACCGGATGCTCGACCTGCAGGCGAGTGTTCATTTCCATGAAAAAGAACTGGCGGTCGCCGCCGACGATGAATTCGATAGTGCCGGCGCCGCGATAGGCAATGGCGCGCGCCGCCGCGACGGCGGCAGCCCCCATGCGTTCGCGCATATCGTCGTCGGCGGACTCGATGAAAGGCGAGGGTGTCTCTTCCAGCACTTTCTGATGCCGCCGCTGGATGGAACATTCGCGTTCGAACAGATGGACGACGTTTCCGTGGGTATCGCCGAAGACCTGGAATTCGATGTGGTGCGGGCTCTGCACATAGCGCTCGATCAGCACCGCATCGTCGCCGAAAGCATTTCTCGATTCGCGCATCGCGGCATCGAGCTGGGCGGCAAAATCTTCCGGCCGCTCGACCAGCCGCATGCCCTTGCCACCGCCGCCGGCAACGGCTTTGATCAGTTGCGGATAGCCGACTGTTTTCGATTGCGCCGCGAGAAAGACGGCATCCTGGTTATCACCGTGATAGCCGGGCACGACTGGTACGCCGGCCTTTTCCATGAGCGCCTTGGCGGCGCTCTTTGAACCCATTTTCTCGATCGACTCGGGCGTGGGGCCGATGAAGGCCAATCCCGCACTTTCACAGGCGGCGGCGAATCCTTCATTCTCCGACAGGAAGCCATATCCGGGGTGGATGGCCTGCGCGCCGGCAAGCTTCGCGACTTCGATGATGACGTCGCCTTTCAGATACGAATCGACCGGGCGCGGGCCGCCGATCAGATACGCTTCATCTGCCTGGATGACGTGCTGTGCGAATTGATCAGCCTGCGAATAGACCGCGACAGTGCGAATGCCGAGGCGTTTGCAGGTGCGGATGATGCGGCAGGCAATCTCGCCCCGGTTGGCGATGAGGATTTTATTGAACATGAATGGTCTCAGGCGGTCAGCAGATGCCAGGCCAGCAAAGTCCAGATGCTGATCAGGAATACAAAGCTGGCCAGGTAGGCATAAAAACGCT
>JANNGY010000555.1:0-7721 GCA_031404095.1 Betaproteobacteria bacterium
CCAGCGACCCGTCCCTGGTCGTCGGGGTGCTGGCCCGACATGCTTTGGTCCCTCGCACTCTGGGGCTGCTGCTGGTGCGCCGGGGCGGCTGGGCGCTCGGCACCTGCCGCGAGGGCGAGCTGTTGGTGCACCACCGTCAAAAGCTGCATGATGATGGAAGCCGAAATGTACGGCATGATGCCTAAGGCAAACACCGAGAACCGCTCCAGCGCGCCGCCAGAGAACATATTGAACATGCCTAGGATACCGCTGCTTGCGGTTTCGAACAGCTTGGCCAATTCGACCGGGTTGATGCCTGGCACCGGGATATGCGTCCCAATGCGGAAGACAATGAGCGCCAATACCAGAAACACCAATCGGCGTTTCAGGTCGCTCATTTTGCCCATTGCCGCTAAAGGGTTGGAAGCCAAATCCGTTTCCTGTTCAGTTCTTGACTAGTTCTAAATTAAGCTTGGGGTGCCGCTTCAAGGGTGCCGCCCGCCGCCTCAATGGCAGCCTTGGCACCTTTGGTTGCAGCAATGCCAACCAGCGTTACTTTTTTCTCGATCTTGCCGGACAGGATGACTTTTGCGGACAGCGCCAGTTGCGGAACAAAGCCGGCCTGCTTCAATGCCAACAGGTCAATCGTGTCCACAGGCATTTTGGCGATTTCCGACAAACGCACCTGGGCCGTGTCATTGCGGGTCAGCGAAATGAAGCCGCGCTTTGGCAGACGACGTTGCAGCGGCATCTGGCCGCCTTCAAAGCCGACCTTGTGAAAGCCGCCCGAACGGGACTTCTGCCCCTTGTGGCCACGGCCGGCGGTCTTGCCCAGGCCCGACCCTATACCGCGACCAACACGACGGCGATTTTTCTTTGAGCCCTCAGCAGGCTTGATGGTGTTCAATTCCATGATTTTTCGCTTTCGCTTTTCCGGTCTTATGCTTCAACGCGGAGCAGGTAGCTCACTTTGTTGATCATGCCCCGGTTATCGGGCGTATCAATGACAGTGACGGTCTGGTGGGGCTTTTTCAAGCCCAATCCCCGAACACAGGCCTTGTGCGCTTCGAGACGACCAATGGTGCTCTTGACCAGGGTGACGGTGATTGTTTTCTGATTAGCCATGTGCGCTCCGATTAACCGAGAATTTCTTCGACGGTCTTGCCACGCTTGGCGGCGATTTCCGAGGGACGGCTGATTTGCAGCAAGCCATGAAGCGTGGCGCGAACCACGTTATAGGGATTGGTGGATCCATGGCATTTGGCGGATACATTGGTGATGCCCATCACCTCGAACACTGCGCGCATCGCGCCGCCGGCTTTGATACCGTTACCTTCAGCGGCCGGCTGCATGAATACCTTCGTGCCACCATGTTTGCCGATGACGGTGTGATGCAACGTACCGTTCTTTAGCGGAATCTTGACCAGTTTGCGGCGGGCCATTTCCATCGCTTTTTGCACGGCAACCGGCACTTCTCGCGACTTGCCCTTGCCCATACCGATAGAGCCGTCACCGTCGCCAACAACCGTCAACGCCGCGAAACCGAGAATGCGACCACCCTTTACAACTTTGGTGACCCGGTTTACCGAGATCATCTTCTCGCGCAGGCCGTCGCCCTTGTCTTCTTGCTGATCGTTTCTTGCCATTTGTCGAATCCTTAATTAGAACGTGAGGCCGGCTTCACGAGCCGCCTCGGCCAGCGCCTTGATGCGGCCGTGATATGCAAAGCCCGAACGGTCAAACGCGACGGTGGAAACACCGGCCGCCTTCGCGCGCTCGGCGATACGTTTGCCGACCAGCACGGCGGCCTCTTTGTTGCTGCCATTCTTTACCTGGCCACGTACTTCTTTTTCGGCTGTCGAAGCGGCCGCCAGCACCTTGGCCCCGCTGACGTCGAGGATCTGCGCATAGATATGAGTATTGGTGCGATGCACGGTCATGCGAACCGCCTTCAAGCGCGCAATAGTTGCACGGGTTTTGGCGGCACGGCGCAGACGGGAAATTTTCTTGTCGATCATGATGGCCTCGCTTACTTTTTCTTCGTCTCTTTGAGAGTAATTTTCTCGTCGGAATACCGCACGCCCTTGCCCTTGTAAGGCTCTGGAGGGCGATAACCGCGAACGATGGCGGCAACCTGGCCGACCTTCTGCTTGTCCACGCCCTTGATGAGGATTTCGGTGGGCACCGGTGTCTCGCACTTCACGCCGTCGGGCATGGAATGAACGATGGGATGCGAGAAGCCAAGAGTCAAATTCAGCTTGCTCCCTTGAGCCTGGGCTTTATAACCGACACCGACCAGGTTGAGTTTCCGCTCGAAACCCTTTTCCACGCCGACAACCATGTTGGCAACCAGCGCGCGCATGGTGCCCGACATGGCATTGGCCTGCTTGCTGTTTCCGATGGCTTCAAAGACCAGTTTGTCGCCGTCTTTCTTGACGGTAACATCTCTGGACGATGCCTGAGTCAACGTGCCGAGCGGACCCTTGACGGTAATTTCGTTCGCCGCAAGCGTGATTTCCACTTTGCCAGGAACGGTGATGGGGAGCTTGCCTACGCGTGACATATCTTTTGCTCCTTACACCACGATGCAGAGCACTTCGCCACCGACACCGGTAGCACGCGCTTTGCGATCAGTCATCACACCCTGGGAAGTGGACACAATAGCCACTCCCAGACCGTTCATGACGGGTTTGATATCTTCACGGCCACGGTAAACGCGCAGGCCAGGGCGCGAGATGCGCTCGATCTTCTCGATCACCGGCTTGCCAGCGTAATACTTGAGGCTGACATTCAGTTCGTTCTTGCCTTCGATGGTACGAATGGCGAAGTCTTCAATGTAGCCTTCGTCCTTCAATACCTTTGCAATGGCCGACTTCACTTTGGAAGCAGGCATTGTCACGTCGACCTTTTCCGATTGCTGCGCATTACGAATGCGAGTCAGCATATCGGCGATCGGATCACTCATGCTCATAATTTGTCTCCGTTCGCTTTCCGGTTACCAGCTGGCTTTCACCATGCCCGGCACTTCGCCGCGCATAGCGATTTCACGCAATTTGTTTCGACCCAGTCCAAACTTGCTGTACGTGCCTCGCGGGCGGCCGGTAATCGCACAGCGATTGCGAAGGCGCGTCGGGTTGGCATTGCGAGGCAGAGCCTGCAACTTCAGGCGGGCCTGATAGCGGTCTTCTTCCGGAATGCTTTGGTCATTGATAATCTTCAGGAGTGCTGCGCGCTTGGCCGAAAATTTCTTGACCAGCTTTTCGCGTTTTTCCTGACGGTTGATAAGAGCGAGTTTAGCCATGATGTGCCTTGAACTTAACCTTTCAGCCTCGGAACGGGAATTTGAAAGCGGCCAGCAAAGCCTTGGCTTCCGCATCCGTCTTCGCGGTGGTGGTAATCGAGATATTCATGCCGCGTACTGCGTCAATCTTGTCGTATTCGATTTCCGGGAAAATGATCTGCTCCTTGATACCCATGTTGTAATTGCCACGGCCATCGAAGGAACGACCCGAAATTCCGCGGAAGTCGCGCACGCGCGGCAACGACACGGTAATCAGGCGATCAAGGAATTCGTACATGCGATTTGCGCGCAGTGTCACCATGCAGCCGATCGGATAGCCGTCACGAATCTTGAAGCCGGCAATTGATTTCTTAGACAACGTGACGACCGGCTTTTGACCGGCAATCTTCTTCATGTCGCCCACGGCGTGATCCATGATTTTTTTGTCGGCCACCGCTTCGCCAACACCCATATTCAGAGTGATTTTGGCGATGCGCGGCACTTCCATCGTGGACTTGTAGCCGAACTGCTTGATCAGCGCCGGCGCCACAACTTCTTTGTAATGTGTTTGCAGTCGGGTCATGTTTAATCCTTACGCGTCGACAACTTCACCGTTGGAACGGAACACGCGCACCTTGCGTTTGTCGTCCAGGGTTTTGTGGCCAACTCGATCAGCCTTGCTGGTAGCCGGATTGAAAATCGCAATATTGGAAACGTGAATCGGCATTTCCTTCTCGACGATTCCGCCCGTCATCCCCTTCATCGGGTTCGGCTTCGTATGCTTCTTGACACGATTGATGCCCTCAACGACGGCGCGCTCGACCTCAGGGACCACGCGCAGGACGGTGCCGCGCTTGCCTTTGTCTTTGCCTGTGAGAACGACAACCTGGTCGCCTTTGCGAATCTTGCTCATCATTCGGCTCCTTACAGTACTTCCGGCGCCAGCGACACGATCTTCATGAAGCGCTCGTTACGCAATTCACGCGTAACCGGCCCAAAGATACGGGTGCCAATTGGCTCCAGCTTCGCATTCAGCAGCACGGCGGCATTGCCGTCGAACTTGATCAGCGAACCATCGTTACGGCGAACGCCCTTGGCGGTACGTACCACCACGGCGTTGTAGACTTCGCCCTTTTTCACGCGACCACGAGGCTGCGCGGACTTGATACTGACCTTGATGACATCACCGATGCCGGCATAGCGACGCTTGGAGCCGCCGAGCACCTTGATACACATCACCGATCGCGCGCCGGTGTTATCGGCGACGTCGAGAATCGACTGCATCTGAATCATTGTTTTTTCTCCAACTTGTGCCGAAACCACCTATGGTGGAAACAGCTAGTCTTGGATCCGTCTTATGTCAATCCATTCCGGGAAGGAAAAGATCAACAGGTTAGAAAACTTCTTTTTGCCCAATCGCTTGACTTCGGCTTCGGCTGACGCTTGGGCAGTACGCTTTGCGGTGGTTTGCGAGGCGTTTTGTAGCAGACTTTCAGCCGACGAAGCCACGGCTGAAGCAGCAAAGACGTCGATTTTAACCCGTTTTTGGATGCGCGTGCAAGGGCTTTCATTGATTTGCCAATGTAGCGCTTTCTGCCTCGCGTTGACTTGCGAGGGCCTACGCCGCCCGGCAAACTGACAAAATATCCATACTTTCAATAAGTTATGATATTTTCCTGCCCGCCAGTGCCGGCGTTAGATGATTGGCCGGTAGACCCTAGACCGCCATCATCCCGCCATCTACCGCCAGGATATGTCCCGTGACGTAGCTCGCTGCCTCGGAAGCCAGGAATATCGCTGGCCCCATCAGGTCCTCATCCCCACCCAGGCGGCCTAACGGCGTCATGGCGATTATCTGCTTGTCAATCAATTTCAGTACACCCGCACTCATCTTTGAAGGAAAAAATCCTGGGGCGATCGCATTGACGCGAATACCGTATTTCGCCCATTCGGCGGCGAGCGACCGGGTGAAATTGATCAGGCCGCCCTTGCTGGTGTTATAGGCAATGGTTTGCATGGCGCCCATCTGCCCCCTGAATCCCGCGATCGACGCGACGTTGATAATTGCGCCACCCTTGTTCGGAATCATACTTTTTGCGCCGACCTGTTGCGAAACCAGGAAAGCACCGGTGAGATTCGTGCCCAGCACTTTGTTCCAGGCTTCAAGGGGGTATTCTTCCGCTGGCGCCCCCCAGGATGCACCGGCGTTGTTCATCAATATGTCGATGCGGCCGAAATGGGCAATCGTGGCGTCCACCATCGGGGAGATTGAATCGGGCCTGGACAAATCGCTAGCATGGACAAATACGTCGTAACCCTTCTCGGCCAGTTCCTTGCGCGCCAGTTCCAATTCGTCCGGTTTTCTGGCGGTCAGTGCCAGCTTGGCGCCCATGGCCCCGTATCCATGGGCGATTTGCAGCCCAAGCCCCCGTGATCCACCGGTCACCAAGGCAACTTTTCCCGTTAAATCAAATAGTTTCGGTGTGCTCATGGCGTTCTCCCGTTGGTTTCAGCGTCAATGCGTAATTTTGACACGCAGTGCCCATGCGCAATTGCCAATTCAATTCAAGGCCTCGCACCACGGACTAATCTGGCCGGAGTAACATCAAGTGGTGCCAATCGGACTTGTTGAAAGGAGTGCAGATGAATACCCATTCAATAGCTGCCGCGCTGCTTGCCGCGATCTTGGCGCTGATGTCTGCCCGCACCGGCGCAACCGTGGTTGTCACGTTTACCGACCCGGACAAGTATGCGGACATGCCCTACAGCGTTTACGACAAGGAACGCGTCATGCTGAACCTGCGCGAACACTTCGACAGGCTCGGCGCAACCCTGCCGGCAGGGCAGGACCTCAATGTTGAAATTCTCGACATCGATCTTGCCGGACGCATGGAGCTGAACTTGCGCACGCCGCACGATCTGCGGGTTTTGCGCGGCGCTGCTGACTGGCCGACAATCACGTTGCGATACGCCCTGGTATACCAGGGAAAAACGCTGAAGAGCGGGCAAGAGCGCATCGCTGACATGGCATACCTGCAAGGGTACAACCACTACAGTTCGGGTGAAATGTTGCGCTACGAGAAACAAATGCTTGATCGCTGGTTCAGGAAAACACTTGTCCCGCCAAAGGCGGGAATCTAGGCGAGATAATCGACGTGGCAACGCAGTCAACCTGACAACAATTCGCCTGCCCCCAGCAACGCAAGCTGGCCGGGTACTTAAGCGTCCCATACCCGTGCGGCACTGGGAACATTACGCCCGATACGCGTGGCGGCCGACAAGTACATCCCGGTTTATGCCTCGCCGCAGGCAGGATTCCCCATGCGCGTTTGAGCGCGATGCGTGCAAGAAAGCCACTCTATTGGCCCATTCGCACGCCGTTTTCCTCATTTCGTCGCAATCAATTGGCGTCCGAGTCTGTGCCTGGCTAATGTGGCGGCACTTGGCAATGAACCTGAATTTGTTGCCCCCCGCCATCCCGAGGAGCAGTACATGAAGACCGAATTCAAATCGATAGTTAAAGACAACATCGCCACCGGCGCGGTATTGGCAGCCACATTCATTGCGATCGTCGGCGCGATTGCCGAGGGGAGCGATGCCGTTCCTGCCAACGCCACCGCAGCACACTCGGTGCAGCAGATGGAGACGATTACCGTCATCGCGCCCCGCGATGATGTGGCCGTCCTTGAGGCCATCCTGGTCACCGCCTCGCGCGACGCGCGGACGTTGGTCGCGTTTAAATAGTTTCGCCCGCCACGACCGGCGCCTATCGATTCAACAGCGGAAAGCCGGCCGCCGTGGAATCGCCTGCACAGCACATAAGGCGTCGATCAATCGGCACGATCCGGCAGCCAGGCACCAACACCGGTCATAGTCAAATAGGCAATCGGCGCTACGCGCGTGTGTCCCAGTACTCCGCCATCTGTCGACGCATCGCCCGATCCGGCAGTTCCCCAACAAGGGCATTCATATTCTCCGCCATGTGCAACGGCCGCGAGGTTGCCGGGATCGCACAAGTCACTGCGGGATGGGAGAGGACGAACTTCAGGAAGAAGTCCGCCCAGGTTTTACAGCCCAGGTCATTCGCCCACGGGGGCAACGGTTTTCCCCGGACCCGCCCGAATTGATCTCCACCATCGAACGGGCGGTTGATAATTACGGCAGCACCGCGATCCAGTGCCAGCGGCAACAATCGTTGCTCCGCGGTTCGATCCGCAAGGTTGTAGGTGAACTGGACAAAATCGAATCGTTCGCGCCGCATGGCTGCCTCGAATTCAGCAGACCGGCGACCATGGGACGTAGTGATGCCAAAGTGGCGGACTCGGCCCTCACTTTTCCATGCTTTCAATGTCTTCAGGTGTGTTTGCCAGTCCATCATGTTGTGGATCTGAATCAGGTCGAATCGCGGGTTTCCGGGTAGTGCCCGCGCCCCTGCGCGCCACAGTTCCAACGACTCTTCCAT
>JANNGY010000556.1:0-7118 GCA_031404095.1 Betaproteobacteria bacterium
AGCTGCCGCGCAGCTTCCAGTACATGCGCAACTGGAACCAGGGCTACCTGGAGTGGTCGCGCGCCAACCGCATCACGCGCTATGCCGAGCCGATCCTGATCCACCTCTATTCGGAGGTGCTGCAAAAATTCCGCCTGGCGGCACAGGGCAAGGGCCTGTCACGCCAGCCGCCGGCGCATCTCAGGAAACGCATCGAGACCTATTTTGATCCCTTGCCGTTCTACTACGAACCGCTGGAAGCACAGCAATCCGACCTCGCCAAATATCCCCTCAATGCGGTGACCCAGCGGCCGATGGCGATGTACCACTCATGGGATTCACAGAACGCGTGGCTGCGGCAGATACACGCGCACAACCACCTGTTCATCAATCCGCGCGTGGCGCGCGCGGCGGGGATCGAGGATGGCGGCTGGATGTGGGTGGAATCGGCATGGGGCAAGGTGCGCTGCATGGCCAGCTTTTCCGAGGCGGTCGAACCCGGTACGGTCTGGACCTGGAACGCGATCGGCAAAGCTGCGGGCGCTTGGCACCTGGCACCCGGCGCCAACGAATCGCAACGCGGCTTCTTGCTCAATCACCTGATCAGCGAGGAACTTCCCGCCAAGCCCGGCGAAGGAACCCTGTCCAATTCCGATCCGGTCACGGGCCAGGCCGCCTGGTACGACGTGCGCGTCCGGGTTTACAAGGCCGAGGCCAACGAGGCGAAGGTCACCTGGCCGCAGTTCGCGCCCGTGCCGGCCGCTCCTGGAACCACCGCGACACGACCGCGCTGGCTGGCTTATGTTGCGGGAAGCGGCAAATGGAAGTGACTCAATTCTCCTCACCGGGACACTCGCCATGACCCGGCTCGACTTTGCGGAACGCTCGCCATGACCCAGCTCGCGTTGGTCATCGACCTGAACGTCTGCGTCGGCTGCCATGCCTGCGTGACCAGTTGCAAGCAATGGAACACGTCGGGCGCCGCTGGGCCGCTCGCGGATTTCAATCCTTACGACGCCGACCCGACGGGCACGTTTTTTAATCGCGTGCAGACTTTCGAGGTGGGCGAGTACCCCAACACGCAGACCGTGCATTTTCCGAAATCCTGCCTGCACTGCGAGGATCCGCCCTGTGTGCCGGTGTGTCCGACCGGCGCCAGCTACAAACGGCCGGAAGACGGCATCGTGCTGGTCGACGCCGACAAATGCATCGGTTGCAAATATTGTTCCTGGGCCTGTCCCTACGGCGTGCGTGAACTTGACGAGAAAAGCAAGGTGATGACCAAGTGCACGCTGTGCGTGGACCGGATCCACGATACCGCGCTGCCCGAAAAGGAACGCAAGCCTGCCTGCGTGCTTGCCTGCCCGACCAGTGCGCGCCTGTTCGGCGACATCCACGATCCGGAATCGGTCGTGTCGATGGCCATCCGCGAGAACGCCGGTTACGCGCTGATGCCGGAATGGGGCACGCACCCTTCTAACCATTACCTGCCGCGGCGCAAGACACCGATGCATATCCATGAGGACGAACTCGCGCGCAGTGACAATCCGCTGAAAATTGACGGCCTGCTGCCCAAACCGGCGAAAGCCGAGCCGTCGCTCGACGACGTTACCTCCTGGTAGGCCGAGAAATGAATCCCGCCTTTTCGGTCATCTTCCTCACCACCCTGATCGGCGCCGCGCAGGGATTGTTCCTCGCGCTGTTCACGGCACAGTCGTATGCGCTGTTCAATCTGTTGCCGGTGCAGAAAAGCGATTCGTTCTATGCCGTCGGCTCGCTGATCGTGCTGGCCTTGAGCGCGCTCGGGCTCGTCAGTTCATTTCTTCATCTTGGCCGCCCGGAACGCGCCTGGCGATCGGCGGCGATGTGGCGCACCTCCTGGCTATCCCGCGAAGTGATCGTGCTGCCGGCATTCATGGCGGTAACAATGCTTTACGGGGTGGCCCATTTCACCGGCTGGAAGCCGGTGATCGTGACGCTGCCGGACGGCATCGTCATCGACGCGACCGTTGTCCTGGGTATCGTTGGCACCGCCCTCGCCTTTGCCCTGTTTCTTTGCACCGCAATGATTTACGCATGCCTGCCTTTCCTGCGCGAATGGTATTCTCCGCTGACGGTGGTCAACTACATCATGCTTGGCGGCGCATCCGGATTTACCCTCGCCGCGACCTTCGCCACCACCAGCGCGCCGGAACTGACGCGTTTTTACGCCGGCTGGGGCCTGGCCATCACGCTGCTCGCGTTTGCAGCGCGGGCCGCGTCATTGTGGCGCAACGCCCGCCTGCGCCCGAAATCGACCCTGCAGACGGCGATTGGCATCAAGCACCCGCGAATTGTCCAGAAGTCCGCAGGGTTCCAAGGCGGGTCGTTCAATACGCGCGAGTTCTTTCACGGCAAGGCAATGTCCACCTTGCGCTCGGTCAAATGGATTTTTCTCGCCGCCACATTTGTCATTCCGCTATTGCTGCTGGCGGCTGGACTGCAGACGGCTTCCCCCGTTTTGTTCGTGCTGGCATTTGGCGTGCAATACCTTGGGCTGCTGGCCGAACGATGGTACTTCTTCGCCGAAGCAAACCATCCGCAAAACCTTTACTACCAGGCGATCGCATGAACTGGCGCGGCTTTCCGGGTATTTTGGCCTCTGAAGTTCGCCGAATGGCGTACGAGTGGCTCCCTCATTTTTACCCCTGTCGTACCGGCGAACAACCTTAGGGTCTTGTCTTTTCGGGAAAAACAAAGATAGACATCACGCGACTTTTTCGATCGAAAGACCAATCACTTTGAACGGAAGCCCTATGACCGACCCGCTATCGACCGCCATCATGGCGGGCAACGCAGACCTGGTAACCAGCTTGCTGCAAAACGGCGCAGACGGCAACGCGCGGGATGCGACCGGCGCCACGCCGTTGATGTTGGCGGCCGGCAGCGGCAATCTGCCGGTGGTGAAGGTACTACTGGCAGCCGGGGTCGATGTCAATGCGGTTGACGATCGCGCGTGGGGTGCGCTGATGAAAGCGGTGTACAACGCGGAACTCGACCGGGGTTTTCCCGATGTGGTGCAGGTGCTGATCGAGGCGGGTGCGAATATCGAGGCGCCGATTGCCTATGGCGTGCGGCCGTTGATGCTGGCGGCGGGATACGGCGAGGCGGCGGTCGTGCAGGTGCTGCTTGATGCAGGCGCGGATTTCCGCGCCAGGAATGACGGCGGCAGGACGGCGCTGACGATGGTGCAGGACAAGCACTATGTCGAAGTGATCAATTTGCTGCACGAAAGGGAACAGGAGGGCGGCGAGGGAAGTGGTTGCAGTGCAAAAGCTGCACCAACCGCGAACGTGGTGACGTTTCACAAGCCCGGCACCCGCCACTGATAAATTAGCTCACCGGGAAAATCATGCCAGATACGTCGCCTGTTTCCGATCACGCGCAGGACATGGAGCAGCGCATCCTGCGTGTCATGCGCAAGGTACTGGCGAAGATCGTGCGCGATGTTTCGCCCCGCCCCGGAACGCCAAGTCCGCTGTCGGACGAGACGATCGAGGATATTCGCGAATGCTTCAACCTCATTTCGCTGCGGGAGAGGGAGTTGGCGGAATCCCGGCACATTACGCCACAGAAACCGCTCTATGCGGGCCAGCCGCCATCGGCCAAGCCGGTGAGAATCTCGCGGACGGTGGCGCGCAAGAAAAAGGATGCTGATCCGGCGAAATGACCACGGCTGGATCGCGCCATTCGGCAATCCGCCCGTACTGCCTCATTTCAAACCCTGGCCTCGATGAAACGCGGCACATGCGCAGAACCTCCTGCGCGCGCATGTCCGTACGAACCGCCGGGGAATCAATCCGTCAGAATATCGATTCGATTTCCAGTCGTTCCAATTGGCCATTGCGGTCCGTGTCGTCGCCATCGGCGCAACAAATGGCCAGCATTCTTGCCCCGACGCCGGCCCAGTGCTCACATCCGCTGGCGACCGCGGCCCGCATTGGCGCCAAGTCACCCTGCGCCCGCCAGCATGCATAAGCCGCGGTGAGGCGGGGAAACAGCGCGCGCCGCATCCCTTCGAAATTGGCAAAGTAAAAATGCAAGGAACACGCCGCCTCCTGCGAGAGCAACGCGGGCAGCGTGGAAAGGCAATCGGCAAGGTTGTCGCGCACGGCTCGCGCAAGAATCTCGGCGCGCCGCTGTTCCAGTGCCGCCATCATCTGCGGCCACGCTTTCCCGAGGATTCGATCCGCCGCCACTTCGCCGATTTCGTGAAGCACCACCGTCTCGCTTTCGCTTTCCAGCATCCGATCCAGCGCGGCTTCCTCGTCGGCATGAATCGCGTAACAGTCCAGCGCCGACTTGAGCGCGCCATCGGATTGTTTGAGCCCCCACAGTTCAATCTTCTCGCGCAGCCAGCGCCGCATCGATTCCTGCCGCAGGTAAATGACCCCATTCTGCATCGCCGCCGGAAATGCCGTGATGTCGCGCGCGTACTCGCAATCGCTGACGACGATGGTCAATCCTTCGCGTCGCTCTTTTCGCAGCAGCCGTCCCAGGAAAAAATGCGGCTTGTGAAAGCGCCCGACGCCGGCGCCGTATACCAGCCCCTGCGGCACCAGTTCGCCATTGATCGCGTCAATGTCAAATGGATCAAAATTCCTGCCGGCCACCGGAAGGCATTCGAACGGGGCGTCCTCCAGTTCATCCCACAGCGCTTCGCGGCGGGTCATCCAGTCGCCCAGTTCTTCCTTGGAAACCCGCTGCGAAAGCGGAACCTCGTACTCCCAGCGGAAAAATTCGCGCATTTCGAGAAGATACGTGCACAGGGTCTTGTCCCGCGCATGGCGGGCGTCGGAAATGTGACAGTTCCTCTGCACAGCCTCCATCAGCGGGAAAAAATTCTGCATGGTCATGTCATCACCCGTGACTGGACTTCATGTGCCTCGACGGCGGCGGATTTCAAATGCGGCAATCCCCTGCATGATTTCGGAATAAGGCAGCTTGTCCAACGTAACGTAACGGTCCAGCGCGCGGCGCACCAACACACTTACGTCGCTCACCTCGGCAGCATCCGCGTCATCCGCATTGTCTGACAATACGCTCTGCAATCCATTTAGACCACCACATTGTATTTTCATTTCCTTCGCGTGCGGCAACGGCTTACTCGAATGCGTCAATTTCAGCGCAAAGGCCGCGTTCTGCTGGAGCAGAGCGCGCAATACGAGGCAGGTTTGCTGCCGCGCGGCATCTTTGCAGCCTACCGCTCCGCGCTCGCCGATGTTCATGCGCTGTGCGAAGCCACATCACACCACACAAGCCACACACACACAAGCACACAAGGGGTCAGGTCGTGCAATGCAACATTTCAAATTCGCAAAGAATCGAATTCTCTTGAATTGCACAATCAAGAGTGGCAGGCTCGCATTGTTTCGGCTCGCATATCTTGATGATGCCCACCCCGCGCACGCCTTGGGCCCGGTCTGACCTTCCAATTGCCTTCGCCCTCTAATGCCGAACCCCTTTCGGCAAAATGCACGTGCGCAACCCGGAAATTATCAAGCTCGCCGAAGTCATGGGCCGCACACCGTCTTCATTGGCGATGAAGCTCACCAATTTCGCAAGCCTTGATCCAACCATCACGTCAACGGGCCGCAGCGGTAAACGCTCCGAAGACGCTGTGCTCGCCCTTGAGAAGCACGGCTTGCCGTGGCGGCAGGTGCAGGGAAGCCTGTTCGAGCGATTTCAGTCAGACCGGCTCGAAGGTGGGTTCGGCTGGCGGGGCTTAGACGGGCGCAGCCCCGACGGGGTGCCATTGTTGATCGGTACTAGTGGTATTGGTTGGTCCGGCTTTATCGCAGTGGCGACTTGCCGTTCTTGCCCCGCGCCTGCTCAACCGGATAGCGCCGGGTGTTGCTCGCGAGTTTGGTGGTGACGGCTTCGTCGAGGTCCACGCCCAGCACGGCGGCCAGCCGGGCAAGGTATATCTGCACATCGGCCAGTTCGTCGCGAACGGCGCGAGCGGTGCGGGGGTCGCTGCCGACCGCATGCGAGGCTTCTTCGGTGAGCCACTGGAAGAGTTCGACGAGTTCTCCGACTTCGCCAGTGAGCGCCATCGCGAGGTTCTTGGGCGAGTGGAATTGGCTCCACTCGCGCTCGCAGGCAAAGCGCTCGAGCGCCGTCTGAAGTGCCGTGACGTCGACCAGGCGCGAGGCGGCGGCGCAGTCAGGGTCGCTCAAGGTTGTCGCCTACGGCTTCTTCGGCGTCTTGTATTGGGCTTCCTTCTGGAACGGTTTCCAGATGGTTTCGAAACCGACGAAACCCTTTTCGGTCGGCACCATCTGCCGCGTTGTCATATAGGGCGTAACGCCGTCGGGAACCTTGGTGGGAGGTTGCTTATGTTCACTCATGAGTTACCTTTCTTGTCGTGGATTGAGGGCTGCAAGTGCAATCGACTGTGCCCGAATTCGTTTGTTACCAATCAGCCCCGCCGCTCAGACGGGTCTCAAGAGCGACGGATCGATCTCTGCACCCGCATGGATCGGGCCGCCGACTCTTGTCTCATCATCGGTCGCGTCGCGCACGGTCAAAATCTCGAGCGTGAAGACGACTTCCCGGCCGCAAAGCGGATTGTTGCCGTCTACCGTCAGCCGCTCGTCGTCCATGTGCGTCACGAGAAAGCTGCGCGTCCGACCACTGTCGTTCTCCATCAGGATCGACATGCCGACCTGCCGATACTCTTCGGGCACGTTCTCCAGGCAATCGGAAAAAACCAGCGACTCGTCTCTGGGGCCGAAGATCTGGTTGCCATCGATCGGCACTTCGATCACGTCGCCGACGGACCTGCCCTCGAGCTTCTGGTGGACCGAAGGGGCCAGAATTTCATTGTGCCCGTGAACATAGCCCAGCGGGAACTCGACCCGGGTGAGGACATGCCCCAACCTCCTGTCGGTCACCTTGTAGGTCAACTCGACAAACTTGCCGTCTCGAATGACTTCGCTCACGTCAAATCCAGACCAAAGGTTCAGAAGATGGATGCACCGAAAATCCTGACCTTGCCATCCTCGTAGCCGAGGACCAATCTGCCCAGCCATTCGCCTGGCTTCTTGGTGCTGCGCTGCCGGTAAAGAACCGACACATGTTCGCCCCGGCGGATGATG
>JANNGY010000557.1:0-1556 GCA_031404095.1 Betaproteobacteria bacterium
GCTTCCTGCACGTCGGGCCAATGCTTTTCGGTCCAGGTCAGTAGCAAAGCGCCGGCCAACGCCGCAGCGAGGGCAGAAACCTGCACTCCCCATCCCTGCGGCTCGAAACCGAGGCTGTCAGCAAGAATCACGCCGAGTCCAGCGATTTGCGCGATCGCCAGGTCGATGAAGACAATCCCTCGCTGCAGTACCTGGATACCGAGCGGCACGTGCGTTGCCGTGACCAGCAGTCCGGCGAGGAAGGCCGGAATCAGGATGCTGAATTCGAGCGCCGGGACGTTCATTTAACGGCTGCCAGCAGGCGCCCGATGGAGTCGCTAAACAGGCCGAACAAGTCCTTCGCCTCTGTGGTGCCGCCCACCGTGTAAGGCAGCGTTACCACCGGCACCCTGGCGCGCTCGGACAACCAGGCCGCCGCCTTGGGGTCGGCATAGGCGGAGCGCAGGATCATCTTCGCCGGCTCGCGCTGCAGTTTCGCCAGCAATTCCGACAGATGTCCGGTGGTCGGCGGCACGCCGGGCTTCGGTTCCAGGCTGGCGATTTCGCGCATACCCAGCCAGCGAAGCAGATATGACAGGTCCTTGTGATACACGACCACCGCCACGCCTTTCAGCGGGGCGGCCTGTGCCTCCCATCTCTGCGTGGCGTCGCGCCATCTTTTCTGGAACGCGGCAGCGCGCGCCTGGTAGGTCTCGGCATTGGTGGCATCGAGCTGCACCAGGCGAGCGGTCAATACTTCCCCCACCGCGGCGACATTGCGAGGATCGAGGTGAATGTGCGGATTACCCGACGCATGAACATCGCCTTGCGAGCGGTCGAGCGATTGCGGCACTTCCAGTTTGGTCACTGAGGCGGCGGCTTCCAGGTAGCCACTTTGTCCCGGCTGGATCTGGCGGTTGCCCGATTGCGACAGCAGCAAGGGCAACCAGCCGACTTCGAGCTCGGCGCCGGTGCACACCAGCAAGTCGGCATTGCGTGCCCGCGCGATCAGGCTGGGGCGTGCCTCGATGTGATGCACGTCCTGCAGCGCGGTGGTGGCCGAGGTGACCTTGATCTTGTCGCCGCCCAGTTCCTGCGCCAGCGCCGCCCATTCCGGTTCACAGGCGAAAACATTGAGCGCCGCGGCCGCTGGCAGCACCGCGGCACTCATCAAGGCGGCAACGGCGACGAATGCGAGTTTCTGGATGCTGATGATCATGATGGACCCTAGAATTTATGCGCGCCATGCGCGCCGAGACTGAATATGTATTGCAGAAAGACCTGGTTGTCGGTCACGTTCTGCCGCGATTTGTCCTGCGAAAACTGCAGGCGAAAGCGGCTGAACTCGCTCGGGTTGTAGTCGAACATCAGGCTGGCGCGCGACGGGTTGTAGTCCACTACCTTCACGTTGGGCTGGTTGGCCGCACCGACAGTGACGCTGCCGCTGTCGAGGCGGTCAAAACGCAAGCCGACGCGCCACTGCGGCATGAACTGGTAGACGCCCTGCAGATACCATCCGGATTGCGACGTCGCATAACTGCTGGCGACATTGGACGGCGGCAGGCCGTCGATGCCGG
>JANNGY010000558.1:0-3861 GCA_031404095.1 Betaproteobacteria bacterium
TCGGTCAGCGCGAGTTCACGCAGCTCTTCCGGCCGAGTATTCTCGCAGGCCCACTGCGCGTAGCCGATAAAAAAGCGCTGCTCGGGCGTGAAGCCTTCGCGGCTTTCGGGCTTCACTTGCACAATCTGCGCCTGCCAGGCCATCCAGCCCAGCACCAGCCCACCGAGGTCGGCGATGTCTTCGCCGAGCGTGAGCTGGCTGTTGATCTTGATGTCATCGATGATCGTGTATTGCGCGTATTGATCGACGATGCATTGCGCGCGCTCGGTAAATTCCTTGGCGTCTTTCTCGGTCCACCATTCTTTCAGGTTGCCGCGCGCATCGAATTTGCGACCCGAGTCGTCGAAGCCATGCGTTAGCTCGTGGCCGATTGTCATGCCGGTATTGCCGTAGTTAGGCGCGTCGTCCATCTTTGGATCGTACAACGGCGGCTGCAAGATACCTGCCGGGAAATTGATGTCATTCATCTGCGGGCTGAAATAGGCGTTGACGCTTGGCGCCGTCATGAACCACTCGCTGCGATCGAGCGGCTTGCCGACTTTGCGCAGGTCCCGGCGCGATTCAAACATGTTGCCGCGCGCCACGTTGCCCATGAAGTCGCCGCGCTTGACCTGGTAGGCGCTGTAATCGCGCCATTTGTCCGGGTAGCCGATCTTGTTGATGATGCTGTGCAGTTTTTCCTGCGCCTTTTTCTTTGTCTCCGGCCCCATCCAGGTGAGCTGGTCGATGTCTTCCTTCATCGCCTGTTCGATCTGCTTGGTCATGTGCAGCGTCTTCTGTTTCAGCTCGGGGCTGAAGGCGCGATTGACAAACTCCTCACCGAGCGCCTCGCCCAGCTGTGCGTCAACCAGGGCCACGCAGCGCTTCCAGCGCGGCTTCAATTCCGGCACGCCGCGCAAGGTCTTGCTGAAAAAGCCGAAATTTTCATTCACGAACGCCGAGGACAAATACGGCGCGGAAGAACGCAGCAGGTGCCAGCGCAGATAGACCTTGATGTCATCCAGGCTGCGAACTTTCAACTGCCTGTCGAGTTCCTTGAAAAACGCCGGCTCCGTGACATTGAAGGAATTGAATGAGGCGAGGCCGAGTACCTTCAGGTAGCCGTTCCAGTCAAACCCAGGGGTGAGCGCCTTGAGGCCCCTGGCATCAACTTTGTGGAACAGCTTGTAGGGGTCGCGGCGATCGAGGCGTGACAGCGAGGCCGTCGCCAACGCCGTCTCCAGTTCCATGATCATGGCGGCGTTTTTCTTCGCCTCGGCGGCGCTGTCGCCGTGCAATTCAAACGTGCGCGAAACGTGAGCCACAAATTGCTCGCGGATTTCCTTCGATTTCTCCTCCGGCTTGAGGTAATAGTCCCGGTCGGGCAGACTCAGTCCACCGGCGACGGCAAAGGCGATGACCTTGGTGGAGTCAGCAAAATCCTGATCCGAGCCGAAACCGAAAAAGAGACCAGCCGTCGCCGCGCGCTGGTGCAAATTCGCCATTACGGCCGGCAAATCACGCTTTGATTTCATCGCGGCGATCTGGGCGAGGGTCGGCTGCAACGGAAGCGCGCCGAGTTTTTCGACGGTGGCCTCATTCATGCAGGCCTCGAAATAGTCACCGATTTTCTGCTGGGCGGGACTCCTGCCCCCGGTTTCCTTCGACACGCGCTCGAGAATTCCCCAGAGGAAGCGCTGATTATCCTGTGCCAGCTTGCCGTAGACGCTCCAGCTCGCCTGATCCGGCGGAATGGGATTGTGGGTCATCCAGCCGCCACAGGTGTACTGATAAAAATCCACGCAGGGATCGGCCGCCTTGTCCATCGCATTGACGTCGAGTCCCGGCGTGTAGGGAAGCGCGGTGGTCGGCTGGTCGGCCGGCTTGGTCTGGGCTGCGGCGGGATGGATGGCGAGCGGCAGGCTAAGGGGAACGACAAGGAGTGACAGGATCAGGAAGTTACGCAATTGGGTTTCTCCAGACGAATGCAATTGGCGGGGCGATGTGAAATGCTACCAATCGGAATGCTAGCAAAAGGAATGGCCAATATTTGTAGCAATAAATGTGCGGATCGCCATTGGGTGCGCCTCATGGGCCGGTTTCGCCCGGAGAGGCGCGCGGGTGCTGGGGTTTGTTGAATTTCGACACGTTCTTCTTCTGCAATGCGTGTCCATTTGCACTTCCCCCTCTGCAAAGGGGTGAGTCAAGGGTTTCGCGAAGCCTGCTTCGCGCTTGACGAACGACCAGCCAATGCAGTGGCTGGTGCGCCCTGCAAGGAATTGTGGGGGATTTTCGGCGTTCGCTCAGAATTGGTGACCGAAAATCCCTCTCAGTCTCCCTTTTTCAAAGGGAGAAGTGCCCCGCGAAAACGATCGCGATGAACGAAATTGCGAATCTCTACAAATGCCTTTCGCATTACCACAAGGGTTGCGTCGGACTGGAGTCGACATGAAAACTTGAACACCGAAATGACTAAAGCTTCTCCACCTTGACCGCATTGTCCTTCGGCCGCCGGTCGATCAGTTTGTTCAGCGGGTCGATCCCTGCCTTTGCCGGCTTCCTGTCCACCATCACCGTTATTTCATTTTCCTCCTGTTCGAACTTGCGTTTCTCGAGGAAGATCGGCACGCCCTTGTCATCCAGCACGCCGACGTCGATCCAGTCCGCAAGCGGCGCATCTTCTTCTTTGCCCAGTTTGTCGGCTTTGCGTTTCTTGGCGGTAATTTTCATGGTGACTTCGAACTTGCCACCGGCCAGTTCCTTGACCGTCGCCTTGGTGGTGCGGTTGTCGAACAGGATGATGTTCTCGAACATGTCGTCGATCAGGTACTGCAAGTGTGGCGGCGTGACGGCGCGGATGTGCTTGAGAAACATGGTGGTGTTCGGGTAGGGCGGGCCTTTGTACGCGGCCTCCTCGATCAGCGCCTTCAACGCGCGATTGACGTTGTCTTCACCGATGTAGTCCTGCAAGGCATACATCACCACGCTGCCTTTGCGGTAATGGATATAGGGCTGGTTTTCCACCCGGGCCAGCGGCAGCTCCTTCTTTTGCTCGAAGGCGCGGCCGGCGAGGTACTGGTCCATTTCGTAGGCGAGGTATTTTTGCATCTTGGCTTCGCCGTACTTGTGCTTCATGACCATCATCGCCGAATACTGCGCCAGCGTTTCCGATAGCAGTGTGCTGCCCTGCACGTTGCCCCCCATCACCTGATGCGCCCACCACTGGTGCGCGGCTTCATGGGCAGTGACGTAGTAAGGATAGTCGACATCCTTGTCCTCGCCTTCGCGAATGCGGGCGATGAAACCGATGGATTCCGAATACGGGATCGTATTCGGGAACGCCTGCGCAAACGACGCGTAGCGCGGGAACTCGATGATACGAAACTGCTTGTGCTGGTACGGGCCGAACGCTTTGCTGAAATATTCGAGCGAGGCCTGAGTGCCGGCGATCATGCGCTCGACGTTGTACTCGTGGCCGGGATGATAGTAGACCTCGATCGGCACGTCGCCCGACGGCCCGCGCCACTTGTCCTTCTTCACCTGGTAACGCGCCGACTGGTAGGCGAAGAAATTGAGGATGGGCACATCCATCTTGTAGTGAAAATAGCGGCGTCCGCCTTCCTTCCACTCCTTCTGCAGGTAACCGGGTGCAATCGCGATCTGGTCTTCCTCGGTGCCGACCGTCGTTTCGAAGTCAATCCAGTCGGCGTCGGCCGCGAGGTAGTTGCTCTTCAAGCCCTCCGCATCGTCGCGGTCGCGCATCCGCTCTTTCGGCTGAAGGCCGTATTTCTTGCGGTCCTGGTCGCGAGCAAGTTCCCCGGCTTCCTGATAGCCAATCACCGGGAGAATGCTGCGGCCGTTGATGAACGAACCGTTGTATAC
>JANNGY010000559.1:0-4374 GCA_031404095.1 Betaproteobacteria bacterium
ATCGAACATGTCCACGCCTTCAGCGACCGACGCCACCAGGTCCTCCGGCGTGCCGACTCCCATCAGGTAGCGCGGCTTGTTGTCGGGCAATTGCGGGGCGGTGTGAGCGAGCACGCGCTGCATGTCCTCCTTCGGTTCGCCCACCGACAGGCCGCCGATCGCATAGCCGTCAAAGCCGATGTCCTTCAGCGTCGCCAGCGATTCATCGCGCAACGATTCGTGCATCCCGCCCTGCACAATGCCAAACAGGGCATTCGGATTCTCCAGGTTCGCATATTCGACCTTGCAGCGCTCCGCCCAACGCAGCGACAGGCGCATTGACGCGGCTGCCTCGTCCACCGTCGCGGGATGGGCCGTGCATTCATCGAAGATCATAACGATGTCCGAATTCAGCACCTTTTGTATGCGCATGGATTCTTCCGGCGACAGGAAGCACTTGTCGCCATTCACCGGCGACTGGAAGGCGACGCCCTGCTCGGAGATTTTTCGCAGTTCACCCAGGCTCCAGACCTGAAACCCGCCAGAATCGGTCAGGATCGGCTTGTTCCATGCCATGAACCGATGCAGCCCCTGATACTTGCTGATGACCTCGATCCCGGGGCGCAACCACAAATGAAAGGTGTTGCCAAGGACGATCTGGGCGCCGATTTCTTCCAACTCGGCGGGGCTCATGCCCTTCACGGAACCATACGTGCCGACCGGCATGAAGACCGGTGTCTCGATCGTGCCGTGTGCAAGGGTTAGCCGGGCCCGACGGGCCCGACCGCTGGTTGCGAGCAACTTGAATTCCACTGGTTCGGGACCTTTCGAGAGAGGCGATTAGAAAATTGACCCAACGCCAGTCGGCGTTGCGTCGCGTTCCATTCGCCCGTAATGTGCAGTCTTCGCTCCTTCGCAAGGATATGCGCGGGGAGCGAGTCATGCGGCAATTGAGGAAATCGAAACGATGTGCCGTTACAAGGGGATTGGCGAGGATAATCGGATTCTTCGCAATTGCCAAACCGGAACTTGCTTGCGCCCATCCGCGGGGTGGTTGCCGGAAGCGAATGGAATCCTGGTTTGTCCGGTCGCGCACTGAACCGCGTACACTATCACCCCGCGACCGGATCGATGCCGGTCGCAGCCCCAAAGTCTCCACTGTTCCACTGTCCGTCTGTCCCACTCAACTGTTACGCCAACCATTGCACCCATGACCCAGAAGGTTAACGCGCAAGACATCAAGATCGGCATGTTTGTCGCCGACCTGGATCGCCCCTGGATCGACACGCCGTTCCTGTTGCAGGGATTCCTCATCGAGGATGAAGACCAGCTTCGCCAGTTGCATGAGCACTGTAAGTGGGTGTTGATCGACCCGTTCCGATCGGTGGGCCCCGAGTTTGACAAGCCGGCCAAGAAAGCGCCCATCGCTCCCCGTGATCTCGGTACCGAGCCGCGCGTGTCCATCACTCGGGCGCCCGCACCGGCGACGTCGCAGCGCCAGGGATCGACGGCGGCAGCGACCCGGCCGGCGTCGGCGCCACCTTCCGGCAAGAAACCCGAGCCGGATGCCGGCCGCAGCCGCCCGCGCGAGTTTGCCATGCCCGTCAAGGATAGCCGCACGCAAACAGGCAATGGCGCTTCGCCTCCGCCGGATGCGGCAAATGCCGCAAGGCCTGCCGGCGCGCGCGGAGACACCACATCCACGCCCAACACGGGCGGCCTGTGGGGAAGATTGCGCCAGGGCGTTTCCGGATTGTTCGCGAAACAATCCAACGACGATGTTGGCGAAGACCGCGCAGCGGCGCCAATTCCGCAGCCGCCGGCTCACGTGCGCGCGGCATTCATTCCCGAAAGCGTGCAAATCACCATTTATGAGGACGCGCAACCGGTTGAAGAGGAAATCGGCGCGGCAACCGTCGCCTTCCAGCGAACCAACGAGTTGATGCATCGCGTGGTCGAGGATATTCGCTCCGGCAGCGGCCTGCAAATCGAAAGTGTCGAGGAAGTTATCAACGACATGGTCGAGAGCATGGTGCGAAATCCCGATGCGCTGATGTGGGTGGCACGGATGCGCGAACAGGACATGACGATCTATGACCATGGCCTGTCGGTAGCGGTCAGCCTGGTCGCCTTCGGGCGGCACCTGGGCTATCCCAAGGAGCAACTATCGCAGCTTGGCATGATGGGACTTCTGCTCGATATCGGAAAAATCAAACTGCCGCGCGAACTGCTGGAAAAGAACGCCCGTCTTAGTTCCGACGAATTCGAGCAAATCAAGGAACACGTGGAACTGGGCATCGCCGTGCTCAGCCAGACACCCAACATTCATCCGGATGTGCTCGAAGGCATCGCGCAACATCACGAACGCATGAACGGCACCGGCTATCCGAACAACCTGATGGGAGAGCGCATCAGCGTCTTTGGCCGCATGGGCGCGATCGCCGACACCTATGCCGCCGTCACCAAGCACCGCCCGTATGCGGAGGCCATCTCGCCGCATGAAGCCCTGCAAATGCTCTCCAACTGGAGCGGAACGCAGTTTCACGCCGATATGGTCGAACAGTTCATCCAGTCGATCGGCGTGTTTCCGGTCGGCAGCCTCGTGGAGCTTTCCACCGGCGAAGTCGCAGTCGTCGTCACCCACAGCAAACTGCGGCGCCTGCGGCCGAAAGTGCTGGTGCTTACCGAAGCCGACAAGTCGCATTGCGCACATCCGGTCATTCGCGACCTGCTCTACGACGTGTCCGACGATGCCGCATTTATCCGTCGGGGACTGCCGAGCAATTCCTTTGACCTTGATCCCAGCGAATATTATCTGGCCTGATGACCATGAACGAGCCGCATTCCCCGCCACCGTCCAGGCCTGCCAAGCCGGCCGCGACCGTCCACGAAACGGTCAATCAGGAACTGCCGCGCGAGGCATTGCGATCGACACTCGCCAATGCCATCGACCACGCTCGCATCGCCCAGCGTACCGTCGGCGTGCTGATCGTCGCCTTGGCCCGTGGCGACCGGCTCGATGCCTTGTTTGGCGTACCGACCGGCGACATCATGCGGCGCGCACTGAAACGGCTGCCGGGCGCATTGCGTCCCGCCGATCGTTTTGTCCAATTGTCCGACGAGAAGATCTGCGTGATATTGCCCAATCTCAAGACCGGCGCCCAGGCCTGGTTGGCGGCAGGCAAGGTACAGCAGGCGCTCGAGGCGCCCTTCAGTTTCGACGACATGCTCACCAATGTCAGGCCGGTGGTTGGAATCGCGTGCTTTCCGGAACACGCCGAAGACGCAGAAGAACTGGTCGTGCATGCCGATATCGCCAAGCGCATTGCCCGTACCCGCGACGTCGCTCAGCACGTGTTTCAGCGCGAGGACCGGCGCGATGTCGATGCCTACCTCGGTCTCGAAGACTTGTTGCGCGAGGCAATTCGCACCAATCAGCTGGAAGTGCATTACCAGCCACAGGTCAGCCTGAAAACCGGCGCCTGCCGCGCCGTTGAAGCCTTGTTGCGTTGGACCATTCCCGATCGCGGGCCGATTTCGCCCACCGCCATTATCCGCGTCGCGGAAGCCAATCGCATGATCAGCGGCCTGACCAACTGGGTGACAGGCACGGTACTGCGCCACCAGTCGGAGTGGAAACACCAGGGCATAAAACTGGATGTCGGTATCAACCTGTCGACACTGACGCTGACCGACGCCGACCTTCCCGACATGGTCTCGCAAGCCATCGGCACCTGGGGCACGGACCCGGCAACGGTCACGCTGGAAATCACCGAAAGCGCGACCATCGGCGATGCCGATCAATCGTTGGCGGTGATGAAGCGCCTCAAGCAGAAGGGGATCCGGCTGTCGGTGGATGACTTCGGCACCGGCTACTCCTCGCTGTCGTATGTGAAGAACTTCCCGTTGGACGAACTGAAGATCGACAAGCTTTTTGTGCAGCACATGCGCAAATCCAAAGGCGACCAGCAGATCGTACGTTCGGTGATCGACCTCGCTCATAACTTTGAACTGTCGGTCGTTGCAGAAGGGGTCGAGGATGAAGCGACGTTCAAAGACCTGAAGAAAATGGGTTGCGACGTCGCGCAGGGATTTCTGTTGAGCCCGGCCCTTCCCTCGAAGCAATTGCTGGAGTGGCTGGCGACGCGGCGCTAACGGTGGCAACGGGCACGCGCGCTGGGCAACCTGGCAGGTCGCGCTGCCCCCTGCATGGGGCAGCCGTCTCGCGGGCGATCCGCATGCGGATCGAAACCCCCGCTAAACCCCTAGCATTGGCGGGCCTCTCCAGCATTAAATGCTTCGCAACGCTCGCCAATGCTGGACTTTCATCATTGGGAACTTCTAAAAACCCCGTCGTCCCAGCGTAGGCTGGGACCCAGTCCGCCCAAGTGTTTG
>JANNGY010000560.1:0-2237 GCA_031404095.1 Betaproteobacteria bacterium
CCCATGTGGTGGTGGTAAGCCAGGGTGATGCCGTAGTCTGGGGTTGGCGGCAAGGAAGCTGCCACGAACCAAGGCCAGCCGTATAGAACCGCAAAGAAAGCGAATTCGCCCAATGCTTTACCTGCGCTTTCGATGGCTTCACCGCGTAGTACCCCGCGCATGTACGACGTAGAAAAGATTGCGTGGCCGATAAGCGCAGAGCATATCAACCATGATCCGGCAATGTAAAACTTCACATTGGTCACGATTGCACCTTCTAACTCAATATATAAAGAGCGGCAACCGCATACCATTCCTCGGTGCGCTCTACCATTCTTGAAAAAAAGCGGAAATCCGGCTTGCAATCAATCATTTCCAGCAATATACTGTATAAACATACAGACATAACAGATTCGTGTTTTCCATCATATTTGCAAACTCAACTGTTCGACCGTACGTCGTTAACAAACGGCAGTCTAGCAACGACTACCCGCCGCTGCAATCACAGAAGATTCTGGAGCAGGTTCGGGAGCGCGTGCGCTATTTGCATTACAGCATGCGTACCGAAGAGGCGTATCTCTACTGGATTCGCTTCTTCATTCGCTGGGCGGGGGTGCGGCACCCGCGCGACATGGGTGCCGATGAAGTGCGCGATTTTCTGACTTTCCTGGCGGTGCGGCGTGGCGTGTCCGCGTCTACGCACCGCGTTGCGTTATCGGCGCTGCTGTTTCTTTACCAGAAGGTGTTGTGTTTCGATTTGCCCTGGCTGGATGGGCTCGCGCGGCCGACGGTTCCGCGTCGATTGCCGGTGGTGCTAACGCAAGAAGAGGTGGGGCGCATCTTCGCGCTTCTGTCCGGCGACCACGCCGTCCTGGCGCGGCTGCTATATGGCACCGGCATGCGCATTACGGAGGCGATTCAACTGCGGGTAAAGGATGTCGATTTTGATCACCGCGCGATCGTTGTCCGCGAAGGCAAAGGCTTTAAGGACCGGGTCGTCATGCTTCCTCAATCGCTCGTCGAGACGATGAAGCAGCAGCTCGCGGATGCGCGTGCGCGATGGTCGCAGGATGTGGCGGCGAACCAGGCTGGGGTTTTCATGCCGCATGCGCTGGAGAAAAAGTATCCGAAGGCCGGCGCCAGTTGGGGCTGGTTCTGGGTATTTCCGCAGTCGCATCATTCCCGGGACCCGCGTTCCGGCGTGAGGCGGCGCCATCATATGTACGATCAGACATTCCGGCGCGATTTCCAGCGTGCCGTCCAGCAGGCTGGCATCTTCAAGCCCGCCACGCCGCACACGCTACGTCACTCGTTTGCGACCCACCTGCTGCAATCCGGTTACGACATCCGCAGCGTGCAGGAACTCCTGGGGAACGCCGACGTGAAGACCACCATGATCTACACGCACGTGCTCAATGTCGCGGGGCGCGGCGTGATCAGTCCGCTGGACCGGATGTAGTCTGCCGGTCGATCATGGTGGTGTAAGCCGCCTTGCGAAAGAAAATGCGGCGCCCCCAATTTAAACTCAAGCACTGGTGCGGCCTGCAGGCCAAAATAGGCCGGAAAGGCGCGCCAGTGCTTGATTTCGCATTTGAAGAAATGAATCAGGCCGGCAGGCACGTGTCTGCCATAACTTTGCCGCAATTCCCTCCGCGCGGACATGATTCCGCCCCGATCACCGAATATCATTCCTCCTGATCGCCGCCTCCTCCAACACCGCGCGCGCGACCACTAAGGGGAAGTCATGAAGATTGTCACCGCTATCCGCGATCTTGCCGCCAGGGCAGGGCGCGCGTCTGGTCAGATCGCACGTCTGTCGGGGCGGATGTTGTCGCCGCTGGTCGGCAATGTCTCGTGGAGCGCGCCGCCTTGGGCGCGATGGGCAGGCGGGCGTATCGGCGCGGGCGGGCGATGGGCGGGAGAGAATCCACTGCGTGCCGGTGTGGTGGCCTTGCTGATCGCGGCGACTTCGGCAGGCGGCCTCTACGGTTACAAATGGTGGCAGGCGCGGCCCAAGCCGATCGAAGTGAAACTCACCATCGAAAATCCGCCGCGCACGCCAATCGAAAACGAAGACGAGAGCGATCGCGGCCCGCGGCCGTTGATCGTGCGCTTTGCCCAGCCGGTGGCGCCGCTGGCGATGGCCGGCAAGGACGTGCCGGCCGGCATCCGCATTTCGCCGCCGATTGACGGCAAATGGAAGTGGGTCGACGACAAGGCGCTCGAATTCCTGCCCAAGGATGACTGGCCGGTCGGCG
>JANNGY010000561.1:0-1586 GCA_031404095.1 Betaproteobacteria bacterium
GACGCTACGGTAGAGCTAGTGAGGCTGGCCGGACAGCAGGATTGCCCAGTCGAGGTAGTGGAGCATTGCGACCCGCTGATGGCCTTGGGCGGCGTTGGCTGCCTGCTGCGTTATTAACACGGAACCGCCTGCCATCCACGAACCATCGGTTTATTCGAGCAATCGTTATGGATAAATCGAGTTTACACGAAGTCGCAGCAACCCTACACTCGGTGCCGCAGTGCATGGACCGACAAGGAGAGACGAGCATGCGAATCGATATCAAGGGCCTGGGGTTTGCGCTTACCGCCGCGCTTTTGGATCACACCGAGCGGCGGCTGCACTTTGCGCTTACCCGAACCAGTGATCGGATCAGGCGAGTGGTGGTTCGGTTGGGCGATACCAACGGGCCGCGCGGCGGCGAGGACAAGTTCTGCAAGATACAGGTGCACCTGGAGCATGCGCCGTCCGTCCTGATCGAGGATGCCGGCACTGATTTGTACGCCGTGATCGACCGGGTGGCCGAGCGCGCCGGCCGCAACGTCGCCAGGCGCCTTGATCGGCAGCACGCGAACGTCCGGCCGACAAGGCCGAAGCCGCTGCGCTCGCTGCCGGGCGAAGACTCTGATACGTCCAATAACTGAGGGAATCTGACCATGAAAGCTGCAGAGACGTTTGTCCTGACCCGCGATACCGGGGTGATCGCCCCGCTCCTGTCCGCGAACCGTGTGTTAAGGAACACCTACTGGCTGCTGTCGCTGACGTTGCTGTTCAGCGCTGGCGCCGCGGCCGCGGCTGCGGCCCTGAAGCTGCCGCATCCGGGCCTCGTCACCACGCTGATCGGTTACTTCGGCCTGCTGTTTGTGACCGTCAGGCTGCGCAACAGCGGCTGGGGGCTGGTTTCGGTTTTCGCCCTCACCGGCTTCATGGGTTACACGCTCGGGCCGATCGTCAGCCACTACCTCGCGATGCCCAACGGGCATCAGGTGGTGATGATGGCGATGGGCAGCACGGCCGCGATCTTCCTCGGACTTTCCGCCTACGCGACGGCGAGCCGCCGCGATTTCAGCTTCATGGGCGGCTTCCTGATGACGGGCATCATCGTGGCTTTCCTGGCCGGCCTGGGCGCGATCTTCTTCGCGGTGCCGGCGCTCGCGCTCACCGTGTCCGCGGTCTTCGTGGTGTTGATGGCGGGCTTGATTCTCTACCAGACGAGCCAGATCCTTCACGGCGGCGAGACCAACTACATCATGGCGACGGTGACGCTGTACGTCTCGATCTACAACTTGTTCACTAGCTTGATGCACTTGCTGGGCTTCACCAACAGCAACGAGGGATAACCGCAATATATTCCGACCACGAGGGAAAGGAAAAGCATGGAGTTTGGTTCTCCGGCATTCTGGATTGCAGTGCTTCAGATCATCGCCATCGACATTGTGCTTGGTGGCGACAACGCCGTGGTCATCGGGATGGCCTCACGGCGGCTGCCGGCGCAGCAGCGCAACAGGGCGATCTTCTGGGGTGTGTTCGGGGCGATCGGCCTGCGCGTGGTGCTGATCTTCTTCGCCCTGCAACTGCTACAGATTCCCTATCTCAAGATCATAGGC
>JANNGY010000562.1:0-4045 GCA_031404095.1 Betaproteobacteria bacterium
CGCGGCGCTGCGCTTGCGCTCTTGGACACTCAACAACCGGGATCCCCGCCTTCGCGGGGATGACGTATCTGTTTCCAATCGCGCGGCGCTGCGCTTGCGCTCTTGGACAGATACGTCACTTTACCGGCATACTTGCATGGATTCCGTTGACCGGAAATAATGCATAACCCTGCTAACCGATGCATAGGATTCGCGTGTCCACACGTCAACTATTGAGCACCAAGGAAGTCGCCGACTATCTGCGGCTGAAGGAACGGAAGATCTACGACCTCGTTTCGCAGGGCGGGATTCCGCACTCGCGTGTCTCCGGCAAGCTGCTTTTCCCGCGCACCTTGATCGACGAATGGGTGAAGCAAAGTACCGCCGGTGCGGCGCTGAACGTCATGCGCAACGCACCCGCCGTGATTGCCGGCAGCAGCGATCCGTTGCTCGAATGGGCGGTGCGCGAATCGCGTTGCGGACTCGCCACCATGACTTACGGCAGCATGGATGGCGTGGATCGAATCTCCGCGGGTGCCGCCTGTGCGGCGGCGATGCATATTCCTGCCGGGTCTGACAAATTCGCGGGCCGCCTCGCGGTGCAACGCGAGGACCGCAATGTCTCGCTGGCGCGCGATCGGCTGGCCCATCTGGACTGCGTCCTGCTCGAGTGGGCCAAGCGGGAACAAGGGCTGGTGGTGGCCGCGGCAAATCCGCGTCGCATCGCCACCCTGGCCGACCTGAAGAAACCGAAGGTGCGGGTGATCCAGCGCCAGCCGGGTGCCGGCAGCTATTTGCTGTTCCTGCAACTGCTTGCCGAAGCCGGCATCAATTCCGACCAGCTCAATCTCGCCTCGCCGGCGGCACAGACCGAAAGCGAGATCGCCGTGGCGATTCTCGATGGCCGCGCCGACGCGGGACTGGCGGTGCGCGCGGTGGCCCGGCAGTTCCACCTCGACTTCATTCCGCTCACCGTCGAGCGGCTGGATATCGCGGTACTGCGCGCGAGTTATTTCGACGCGCCGTGGCAGGTCTTGATGGACTTCACGCGCAAGCCGGTGTTTCAACGATACGCGAAGACGCTGGCCGGCTATGACGTGCGCGCTCTGGGTAGCGTGATGTGGAATGCGTAGGGCGTTCGGCGTTGGCCCATAGCCAAAGACTGAATTGCAGCAGCCTTGTGGCAAGATCGTAGCAAGTTCGTAGCATGTATCATCGCCTGAACTGGCTCCTGCCCCTTTGCAAAAAGCGGCCTGAGGGGAATGGTGGGTGGGTGTCGACTCAAGACGACCGAGCTACCTCCTCGCTTTCGCTTTCCCCGTCCCGTTTTGGAATGTGAGAAGCGCACTGCAACCTTTGAAAGTCCACCCATTTCTGCACGTACATGAAACACCGGTTCCCTGCGCTAACCCTCGCTGCCCTCGCCCTGCTGATCGCCCTCGCGCTCATCGCCTTTTCCATCGGCCGCTTTTCCATCAGCCCGGGTGACCTGCTGGTCATCCTCCGGGCAAAATTCACCGGCACCCCGCACGCCCTCCCCTCCACTTTCGACGCCGTCATTTTCCAGATCCGCGGCCCGCGCGTGCTGGCGGCGATCCTCATCGGCGCGGCGCTGTCCGGCGCCGGCGCCGTGTACCAGAACATGTTCCGCAATCCGCTCGTCTCCCCGGATATCCTCGGCGTCTCCAGCGGCGCTGCGCTGGGCGCGGTGCTGGCCATTTTCCTCTCGCTGCCGATCCTGGCCATCCAGGGCTTCGCCTTTGCCGGCGGCTTGCTGGCGGTGGCGCTGGTGTATTTCATCGGCAACACGGTGCGCGGCCACGACCCGATCCTCGCGCTGATCCTCACCGGCGTGGTGGTTGGCACCTTGTTCGGCTCGGGCATTGCGCTGATGAAATACCTGGCCGATCCCTACAACCAGTTGCCCGCGATCACCTTCTGGCTGCTCGGCAGCCTGAGTTCGATTTCCCCGTCCGACCTGTGGGTGGCGATGCCGATGGTGTTGCTGGGCCTGGTGCCGATCTTCCTGCTGCGCTGGCGCATGAACCTGCTGTCGCTGTCCGACGATGAAGCGCGCGCGCTGGGCGTGAATGTCTCGCGACTGCGGCTCACCATCGTCACCTGCGCGACGCTCATCACCGCGGCGGCGGTGGCCATCTCCGGCATCATCGGCTGGATCGGGCTGCTGATCCCGCACGCGGCCCGACTGCTGGTCGGCCCCGAATTCGCGCGCCTGTTGCCGCTGTCGCTGGTATTGGGGGCCTGCTTCCTGCTGGCGGTCGATACGCTCGCCCGCACCGTGGCATCGATCGAGATGCCGCCCGGGGTGTTGACGGCGCTGATCGGCACGCCGTTGTTCCTGTGGCTGCTGGCGGTGACGCATTCGCGGGAACGGCGCGCGCCATGAGGATCGCGAACAATTTCTTCAACCGGTCGAACCTCAAGATGTCAGTTTCGGCTGTGCCCCCCACACGCTGCTTCCCCCTTTGCAAAAGGGGGAAGTGCCCGGCAAAGACATCGCCAACGTTGCGAATTCCTTTTGCGCCGCAGGCGGCAGTCAGTACATGACGGCCCTTCTCTCCACTCAATCCCTTGCCTACGGCCACCCCGGCCGCACTCTCGGCCGCGACATCAACCTGGAAGTGCATGCCGGCGAGGTCCTGTGTGTGCTCGGCCCCAACGGCGGCGGCAAGACCACCCTGTTCCGCACGCTGCTGGCACTCTTGCCGGCACATGCTGGCTCGATCACACTGAGCGGGAAACCACTCGAGTCATACAACCCCGCCGAACGCGCCCGGCAAATGGCCTACGTTCCGCAGGCCGGCAACAGCTACTTCGCCTTCAGCGTGCGTGACGTGGTGCTGATGGGCCGCACCGCGCATCTTGGATTGTTCGCGGCACCCGGTGAAAAAGACCTCAGCGCCGCCGAGGCCGCGCTCGCAGAATTGCACATCGGTCCCCTGGCGGAAAAACCCTTCACGCAAATCAGCGGCGGCGAGCGCCAGCTTGCGCTCATTGCGCGGGCGCTCGCGCAGGAAGCACCGCTGCTGATCATGGACGAGCCCACGGCGAGCCTGGACTTCGGCAATCAGTCGCTGATCCTCAACGAAATCCTGCGCCTGAAGGCCAGCGGCCGCAGCGTGCTGTTCTGCACCCACGATCCCGATCATGCGTTGCAGTGCGCGGACCGTGCGCTGCTGCTGCATCGCGGCAACGTGCTGGCGCTGGGTAATCCGCGCGCGGTGGTCACGGCGGCCAATCTCAAGACGCTGTATGGCGTGGACGTCGAATTGATCGACAGCCCGTCGCACGGGCAACCCTTCTGCCGGCCGACGCTGAATCTCCAGGATCAAATCCGTACGTGCTGAACCCGTCGAACCACACTTACTTCGCAGACCTGTAAAGGAACCCATCATGCACTACCTGCTGTTCTACGACGCCGTCGAAAACTACACCACTGCCCGCACACCGTATCGAAAAGCCCACCTGCTGCACGCGATGGCGGCACACCAACGTGGCGAAATCATCCTTGCCGGCGCGTTTGCAAATCCCGCCGACGGCGCGATGCTGGTGTTCAAAAGCGATTCGCCCAAAGTTGCGGAAAACTTCGCCAAGGCCGACCCGTATGTGATAAACGGCGTGATCAAGTCGTGGCGCGTGCGCGAGTGGACGACGGTCGTGCCGAAAGAATTGGGCAAGGCCAGTATTCGCGAGACGACGCGATGGGCATCGCCAGAGCGATCCTGTTCGAGTCGCCGCAATCGTTGCTGGGCATGAAGCCGTTGCGCGGGGCGAAGCTGTAAGCTAGCGATCCCAGCCGCGGCTTCAAATGACTGCTCACGCCAGCTTCACTGTGCGCTTCAACTTCGCGCTGCGGACTGCGGCATCGACGATCTCCTGGCCGATGCGGCTGATCTTGATGCTCACCGGGCCATGCAGCGGGCTGTCGTTCTCCAGGCAATGGATCAGGTATTGCACCGGGTTCTGGTTCGGGGCCTTCGGCGCAGGCGCGGCGACCTGGTGCGGCTCCGGTTTCTTGCGCGTCTGCACGGTCACGTACGGATCG
>JANNGY010000563.1:0-5796 GCA_031404095.1 Betaproteobacteria bacterium
TGGATGACGCCCATGGTGAAATGGGGATTTGCGGTGTCTTACGTCGTGCTGGCGGCATTCGTCGGTGCTTTCGCCGACGCGATTCCCAAGGGTCGGGTGATGTTCATCACCAATACCATCAAGATCGTCGGCTGCTTCGCCATTTTCTTTTATGATTTCCTAAAATTGCCCGGCAATAGCGAATTCTGGGTCGTGTTTGCCGGCTACATGATCGTCGGCATCGGCGCAGCCATGTATTCGCCGGCCAAATACGGCATCCTCACCGAACTGCTACCGCCCGAACAACTGGTCAAGGGCAACGGCTGGATCGAGGGATTGACAGTCGTGTCGATCATATTCGGCACGGTGCTCGGTGGCGCGCTCATCAGCCCGAAAGTGTCGGGCTGGTTACTGTCATTTGATTTGCCGACGCTCACCACCGGTGTCGACACCCCGCCGGAAGCGGCCATTCTGGTGATCGCCGTGTTCTACGCGATCGCGGCAATCTTCAACCTGAACATTCCCGATACCGGCGCCCGCTATCGAAAGCAGGAAACTCATCCGCTGACCCTGATCACCGATTTCTGGCGCTGCGTGGAAACGCTGTGGCGGGACAAGCTTGGCCAGATATCGCTTGCCGTGACCACGCTTTTCTGGGGTGCGGGCGCGACCTTGCAGTTGCTGGTGCTGGAATGGGGCAAGCAGCACCTGGGCTTGCGCCTTGACCAGGCATCAATGCTGATGGGCGTCGCCAGCGTCGGCACGATTGTCGGCGCCGTGGTGGCAGGTAAGTACATGACGCTCAAGAATGCGCTGCTCGTACTGCCATTCGGCATCGCCATGGGCTTCGCCGTGATGCTCATGCCGATTACCTATGCGCTGCCGATCGTCAGCTTGCTGCTGATATTGGTCGGCGGGCTCGGCGGCTTTTTCGTTGTGCCGATGAACGCGCTGTTGCAGCACCGGGGCCATGTGCTGCTTTCCGCGGGTCATTCCATTGCCGTGCAAAACTTCAACGAACAGCTCAACATCCTGCTGATGGTGGCGATCTATTCCGTCATGCTGTCGTTTCATATGTCGATCAACCTGATCATCGTCCTGTTTGGCGGCTTTGTCGCAGTGATGATGGTGCTGATCATGTACTGGAACCGCCTCAACCATCAGCGCAACCCGCATCTCGACCAGTTGATCGGCATCGAAAAAGGCGAGTCACCGGCGCATTTTGTCGAACGGCCGCATTGAACTGTTGGTGTCAGGTAGGGCGAAACGGATGACGAGTGACGGCGATTCAAGCCGGTCACGCTTCATCAGTCACCGTCTTACAAAACGACCGGCGCGTCCGGTTGCTCGTTCTTCCCGTCGCCGCGCGCGGGAAAGCAATGTGCGAGTTCGGCGCTGATCTTTTCGACGCCGATGATGCTGCCGCCCAGAAAATCGCCCTTGCGGTAGCGCAGTTCGATCTCCCTGCAAATGGCGCGCCAGCGCTCGTCTCCCACCTCGCGATGGATGCCGCGATCCGCGACGATCTCCACCTTGTGGTCCGCGAGCAGGACATAAATCAGGACGCCGTTGTTTTCCGCCGTATCCCACACGCGTAGCAGCGAAAAGACATCGATCGCACGCTGGCGAGAGGTGACCTCCGCCCACAATTGGCCCGTGCCGAGTTCTGCCTCGACCACGAACCGCACCTGCCCACGATGCGATTTTTCGCCTTCGGCCACCGCCCGCTGAACAGCATCGAGCGTCGCCGCCGGAAATGAACGCCGGACCAGGACCGGGGACATCCAGACATGACGGAAAAAACGTTTCAGCCAATTCATGTCGGTCACCAGTCCCCGGAGGCGCCGCCCCCGTCAAAACTGCCGCCGCCACCACTGAAGCTATCGGATGATCCGCCGCTCCATCCGCCTGAAGACCCGCCGCCCGTCCAGCCGCCACCGCCGCCGCTTGCGCGCGAAAAGTTCATCGCCCCCATCATCAGGACAATGAAAAAGATGATCACGCCGGCAACGACGGGAAATACCATCCCGCCGGCAATCCACCATGCGGCAGCACCGGTCACCGCACCGGTTGCGCTCGCGCCGAGAAACCGCCCGAGCAGTGATCGCAGCAATGGACCGACCACTAGCGCCGCAACGAAACCGAGCATCAGGAAGCCCTCAACGTTCACGCTCTGGATACCAACGCGTTTTTTCTGCGGTGCCGGCAGTGCTTCCCCTTGCAGCACGCCGATCATTTTCTCGACGCCCTGGTCGATCCCGCCAGCAAAGTCGCCGGCGCGAAATTTCGGGCCGACAATCTCGCTGATGATGCGTTTCGACATCGCATCGGTCAGCGTGCCCTGCAAGCCGGGTCCGGTGAGGATCTGCATCTTGCGGTCATTCTTGGCGACCACAAACAGCACGCCATCATCCACGCCCTTGCGGCCCAATTTCCAGGCCTCGGCAACCCGCAGCGAGTAGTCGAATATGGCCTCCGGTTGTGTGGTGCCGACAATCAGCACGGCGATTTGCGCGCCTTTTTGCGTCTCAAATTCCTTCAATCGCGCCGCAATGCGCGCTTCGTCGGCGGACGACAATGTCGCCGTCTGGTCGATGACTCGCTTGTCGAGCGTGGGGATCGGCAACGGATCGCCTTCAGCAGCATGAAGGCCAATTGTCATCCACGCCAGCAGCAGCACGAACGCCCGCGCGAACAATCGACGGGCGTTCATCGCAGTCTCATGCTTCCTGGCGTGGAAATACCGACTACTTCGTGGGCGCAGGAGCGGGCGCAGGCGTAGGGGTGAGCGCCGGTTTCGCCCCGAAGTCCACTTTCGGCGCAACCGAAATGGCCTTCTCGTTTTCCACCGTGAACTGCGGCTTGATGGCATAGCTGAACAACATGGCCGTCAGGTTGGTCGGGAACTGGCGGGTGAGGATGTTGTAATGCTCGATGGACTCGGTGAAGCGTTTGCGCGCGACTGTAATGCGGTTCTCCGTACCTTCAAGCTGGGACTGCAACTCGCGGAAATTCGCGTCGGATTTCAACTGGGGATAGTTTTCCGCCACCACCAGCAGGCGTGACAGCGCGCTGGACAGGTCGCCCTGGGCCTTCTGGAAATTCTGCATGGCCTGCGGGTTATTGACCACACTCTCGTCAATTTTCATCTGGCCGACCCGGGAACGCGCTTCAGTCACGCCCAGCAGCACGTCTTTCTCCTGCTGCGCATAGCCCTGCACCGTCGCCACCAGGTTGGGGATCAGGTCCGACCGGCGCTGATACTGGTTCAGCACCTCCGCCCAGGATTTCTTGACGGCCTCATCCCTGGTCTGGAAATCGTTGTATCCGCAGCCCGTGAGTGACACGGAAATGAAAAGTGCGGCCGCCAAACCCAACAAAGATGTCCATTTGCGCATATTTGCTCCTGAAAAATAGGGGCGATCAAATGATCGCGCCAGATAAGTGTGTCCGATTCTAGTCTTTGCAAGTCCCGCTGTGCACCCCGGCGACGAATCAGCCCGCAGCCGCGACGAACGCCCGTTTGGCGAACATCAAGTCTTCCCATGCCTTCAGCTTGTCCGGCAAATTGCGCAGCAGGTACGCGGGATGGTAGGTGGCAACGACGGGGATACCGCGATACTCATGCAGTTTGCCCCGCATCGACGCCATGCTGCCCTCCGAGCCGGTGAGCCGGGAGAGCGCGATCTTGCCGAGGGCGACGATCAGTTTTGGCTGAACGAGGTCAATCTGCCGGTCGAGAAATGGCGCACATGCCTGCGCCTCGTCGGCAGACGGATTGCGGTTGCCCGGCGGCCGGCATTTCACCACGTTGGCAATATATACCTCGCGTCCGCGCTGCAAACCCGCTGCCGCCAGCATGGCATCCAGCAACTTTCCTGCCGGACCGACAAAAGGTTCGCCGAGATCGTCCTCTTCTGCCCCTGGACCCTCACCGACAAATAGCCACGGTGCACTGGGGGCGCCCACGCCGAACACTGCCTGCTTGCGTTGCTTGCAGAGCAGGCAGGCCTGACATGCTGCTGCCGCTGCATTCAGGCCATCCCAATCTAGATTGGCGATGCGCGCGATCCGGTCCGGGTCGGCCGGCGCAAGGGCTTGCGAGTCGACGGGCGCGGCGCCGCGCGGTGACGCCGGGCGTGTATCCGCTCGGGCCGGCACCGCGAACTGCCGTGGAACGGTATTTCCTTCCTGCTTCGCCGGTGAATCCACCCGACTCGATGCGTGCAACACGGTTTGCCGGCGCATTTCAAAAAACGGCCACAATTCCATTTCGCGCAGGGCGTCATCATCGAAGGGAAAGTTCATGTCATTTTCGGTGCGAGGTTAAGGCCGAGGAACAGTGCGTCTTCGCGGCCGGTCGGGGCGGGATAGTAGTCGCGTCGCATGCCGAGCTGGCGGAAGCCAAAGCGCTCGTACAAGCGGCGCGCGATGGCATTTGACGGGCGCACTTCAAGGTAGAGCACTTCCAGCCCTTGCCTGCGCACCCCCTCGATCACATGCTGAAGAAACTGCGCGCCGACGCCGCGCCGCTGCCAGCTGTCCGCCACCGCAATATTCAGCAAATGCGCCTCTTCCAGCGCGGTCAGCACAATCGCATAGCCGATCAATTCACCACCCGCGAGGCAGCCGATGCATTGATAGCCGCTCAACAGCGAATCGCGAAAATTTCCGATGGTCCAGGGGAATACATAGACCCCTGCCTCGATCGCCGCAATGGCCGCCAAATCCTGTTCCGCCAGCGGCCGGTACGCCAGCAAAGGAGTTTCAGCCGTCTCCCTTACCGCGCTCAAGCTGCCGCCTTCTTCAATTGATGTGCCGCCCTTTCGGCAATGGTCATCGCGACCTTGTTGCGAAGATAAAGCGGCGCCGCATGCTCGGGTGCGAGCGTGCTTTCCATTCCGCGCCTCACCAGTTGCCGCGCCGCGATGGCGGCAACATCGCGCGCGCTGGGCAATGCATTGTGCGTGGCGTTGCTGATCTGCGAGCCATAGCAATTCGCCAGTCGCGCCGCCAGCGCGGGCTCATCAAATCCGCTGCCGATTCCACGCCATGCGTCGCCTTCCAATGCGGGCAAGGCGTCCGGGCGGACCAGCGCCGGTGCAATCCGTTCGGACCAGTCCGCGGCGGCTTCCACCCGCTCGTACGCGGCGAAATAAAGCTCGCCCATGCGTGCATCAAGTGCGACGACGATCTTTCCGGTACCGCACTGTTCGGCCAGCGCCATCTGGGTATGGACCGGAATCACCCGCTTGTCCGCCCCCAATGCCAGGCCCTGGGTGAGCCCACAGGCGATGCGCACGCCGGTGAACGAACCCGGTCCCTGACCGAAAGCGAAGGCATCGATTTCCGCCAGGGAGATGGCGGCCTCGGCCAGCAATTCATGCATCAATGGCAACGCCAGTTCGGAATGGCGCTGACCGGCATCGACCTCGCGAACGAACATCCGCTCGCCGAGCAGTATGGCGAGCGACAGGCGTTCGGTTGATGTTTCGAGGGCGAGCAGTTTATAGGCAGGCATGGCAAGGCGCGACGGAGAATCTTGACATTATCCTGCAATCGCAGCGCGGTCGCCGCGATTTGCCGGACACAGGCTAAGGACAGGCCGTGACCGGGCAACGCGTGCCGACGTATTCCCAGATATATGAGGTGAGCGTGATCGGACCACCGTACAGTCCGTTGCCGTTCGCCGCGAAGCCACGCCGGGTGTTGTTGACGACGGGTCTGCTTCGCGCGGGGACTTCATTTGATTCGGCAAAAACCGCCTTGATCTTGTCCTGATAAGGCCAGGGCCAAAGGTCGACGTCGGTCAACTGA
>JANNGY010000564.1:0-7322 GCA_031404095.1 Betaproteobacteria bacterium
GGTGGCGGACGCATTGGCGGCGGCTCATTTCGTGCGCCAATGCCTAGCCGTACCTACTCCTCTCCTCGAAGCTACTCGCCTCCAATGGGTGGCGGCGGCTACTATCCGGGCGGTGGTTTTGGGTTCCCCTTTATTGCGCCCACCTTTTTCATTGGGTTTTCAAAGTCGGCGCGCTCGCCCATTACCGTGGTGAATGTCGATCCGGAATCGAACCAGACATCGAGCGTGTCGTTGCTCTTTTCGTAGTGCGTGGCATCGCCACCCAGTAATTCTTCCGCGGAAACATGCTGCCAGGATTCGATCCCTTCCTGTTCGACACGCTTCGCGATTTGTTCCAGCAGTTCCAGCGTGCGCGGATGGGGTTCCTGTGTTTCCCTGTGCAGGAAAAGCGGGATCGGCGTTCCCCATTTGCGCTGACGGGAGATGCACCAGTCCGGCCGGTTGGCGATCATGCTGTAGAGGCGTGCCTTGCCCCATGCCGGATAAAAGCTGGTCGCGTCGATGGCATCCAGCGCCAACTCCCGCAAGGATTTCTCGGCGCCTTTGGCCTTCAGGTCCATGCCCACGAACCATTGCGAGGTGGCGCGAAACACCGTCGGCGTCTTGTGGCGCCAGCAATGGGGATAGGAATGTTTGAAAGTTGAGGACTGGAATAGCGCGCCAGTGGCTTCGATTGCCTTGACGACGTCCGGCTGTGCTTTCCAGATATTCATTCCGCCGAACAAGGGAAGCGACGGGACATATTGGCCGTTGCCCATCACCGGGTTGAGGATTTCCTCGTTGGTCATTCCGTAGCGCTTGTACGAATTGAAGTCGTCCACGCCATAGGCGGGCGAGGAGTGGACCAGACCGGTACCGGTGTCGAGGGTGACGTAATCGCCGAGGAAAACTGGCGAAACACGATCATAGAACGGGTGCCTGAAAGCGATCCGTTCCAATGCTTTACCCTTGCACGTCGCGACCACGTTGCCCTCAAGCGCATAGGCATTAAGACACGCGGTGACGCGTTCCTCGGCCAGCACCAGTTGACCACGCGAAGTCGCAACCAGCGAATAATCAAATTCCGGGTGGGCGTTGAGCGCCTGGTTGGCCGGAATAGTCCAGGGCGTGGTGGTCCAGATGACGGCGAATACCGGACCATCTGGCAATTTCGCCAATCCGAATGCTTTCGCCAGTTTGTCGCGTTCGCCGTCGAGGAGGGGAAAGCCGACATCGATGGTGATTGACGTCTTGTCCTCGTATTCAACTTCCGCTTCGGCCAGCGCAGACTGGCAATCGAAGCACCAGTTCACCGGCTTGAGTCCACGATAAACATAGCCGCGATCGAACAGCATGCCGAGGGTGCGGATTTCCGCTGCCTCAGTGGCGAAGTCCATGGTTTTGTACGGATGGTCCCAGTCGCCCAGTACGCCCAGGCGCATGAAGTCCGCTTTCTGCAGATCGATCTGCGATTCGGCATGCGCGCGCGCCAGCGACATCAGCTTGTCCGGTGGCAGGTTCTTGCCATGCTGTTTCTCGACAAATATTTCGATCGGCATGCCATGACAGTCCCAGCCGGGAACATAAACGGCGTCGAAGCCCGCCATTTGCCGGGACTTGACCACAACATCCTTGAGGATCTTGTTCAGTGCATGGCCGATGTGAATGGCCGCATTGGCGTACGGAGGACCATCGTGCAGGATGAATTTGGGGCGCCCTTTTGATTGCGCGCGAATCCTTTCGTAGAGCTTGTGCTGCTGCCATTGCGCGACCCAACCCGATTCGCGCCTGGCGAGGTCGCCACGCATCGGAAACGGGGTATCAGGAAGATTCAGCGTGCTTTTGTAATCGGTTTTCTGAACCATCATTCATTGTCCGCAAAATAGTTCTCGCCTTTGCCGCGTCGTCATGCATCTGCGTGACGAGCGCGTCCAGGCTCGCAAATTTCTGTTCGTCGCGGATTTTTTCGATGAAGGCGACTTCCAGGCGCTGGCCGTAGAGGTCACCCGAGTAATCGAAGAGGAAGACTTCCAAATGGTGGTGGTTTTCAGAAGAAATCACCGGATTGGTGCCAAGATTGGCGACCCCTTTGAGGACCACGCCTTTCTTGCTCGCCACTCCCTCGAGCCCGCGAGTTACAAGTCGACATATTACCGCAAACACGCCGTGCAGCGCCGGGTTCTGGCGGCGAGCCTTTCCGCCAAGCGAGACATTCGCCGTCGGAAAGCCCAGCGTGCGCCCCAATTTCCTGCCGTGCAAAACGCGGCCGACAATGGCATATGGGCTGCCGAGCATGCGCTGCGCTGCCACCAGGTCGCCAGCGGACAATGCATTGCGGATTGCAGTCGATGAGATGCGCTCACCATTTGCAACGATATCTGCCATGGTTTCCACGTTGAAACCGTGCTCTGCCCCGGCGGCGCGAAGCGTGGCCACATCGCCGGCGCGCTTGGCGCCAAATCGAAAGTCCTCGCCGACCATTAGCCAGCGGACATTCATGCGCGCGAGTACGTCGACGAACTCGCGAGGGGATTGGGCCGCAAAACGTGCATTGAATTGCGGAATGAACACCGTGTGCAGGCCCGCTCGGGTAATGGCCGCCAATTTCTCGGTGACGCCCATCAATCGCGGCGGCGCGAGTGCCCCATCGCGTCGCGCCAGGGAAAAGAATTCGCGTGGCATCGGCTCGAAGGTCATGAGAGCCGGCGTAAGTGCACGCTTACTGGCGGCATCCAGGGTTGCGGAGACTAGCGCCTGATGCCCAAGGTGAACGCCGTCGAAATTGCCAATCGCCAGCGCCAACGGCGAAGAATCGGAAACAAGTGCGCGATTAAGCCTGAATTTGTTCATCCGGCACCGCGCGGCGAAAAGTGCCGAATACGGAAACCCATTGCCCAAAGCGCGACAAAGTAGACTGCGGTTCCTGCCACGATGACCCAGGCAAGCCGGATGCACTTGGCCAGCGTGCCCATCACCAGCCAATCGCTCTCGGCACCCGAAATCAACCACAGGACACCGCCCATCAAGTACAGGGCAATGCCAATCTTGAACAGGAAGACCAGCCATTCGGGCCGAGGCGTGAAAATGCCTTGCCGGCGCATGAAAAAGTACAGTAGCCCTGCGTTCACACAGGCGCCGAGTCCGATAGATAGCGCCAGCCCGGCGTGCTGGAAGAGCGGTACAAATACTAGATTGAAAAGCTGCGTGACCAGGAGCGTCACAATGCCGATCTTCACGGGAGTCCTGACGTTCTGGCGCGCATAGAAACCCGGCGCAAGGATTTTTACCAGGACGATGCCGGCGAGCCCCACGGCGTAGGCGATGAGCGCGGCGCGCGACATCAGCACGTCATGGGCTGTAAAGCTGCCGTGTTGCAGGATGGTCGCGATGAGTGGCGCCGCGAGCAGGGCCAGCCCCACAGCTGCCGGAAGCGTGAGCAACAGCGTGACGCGCAACCCCCAATCCAGCAATCTTGAGAACTCCTGCGGATCCTGCTGCGCATGGCTCTTGATCAAAGACGGCAGCAAGACCGTTCCCAACGCCACGCCCAGCAATGCCGACGGAAATTCCATCAGGCGATCGGCGGCCGTCAGCCAGGCGACCGAACCCGTTTGCAGGAACGACGCAATCTGTGTGTTGAGCAGCAACGAGATTTGCGCAACCGACACGCCCAATATGGCGGGGGCCATCAATTTCAGGATGCGCACGACGCCTTCATCCTTTCGAAATTGCCAGGCGGATAGCGACAAACGCGGCAGCATGCCAATACGGCGCAACGCAGGAACCTGAAATGCCAGCTGTACCACCCCTCCCACCAGGGTGCCAATCGCAAGCGCAAGGATGGGCGGATCTACTTTCGGCGCCAGCCAGACGGCAATGCCAATGACCGAAAGATTGAGCAGCACCGGTGTGAAGGCAGGCGTCTTGAATGCACTGAAGCTGTTGAGGATGCCGGCGGATAGCGCAACCAGTGATATGAAGAAAATATAGGGAAACGTGACTCTGACCAATTGTACCGAGAGGTCGAACTTGGCGGCATCCGCAGAAAAACCCGACGCGGTCAGATAGATCAGCAGGGGCGCTGCGATTACGCCAACGACGGTGACGAAAAACAATATCAAGGCAAGCAGGCTGGCGACATGATCGGCCAGTTGTTTGACGGCAGCCTGATCACGCGTCGCCTTGTATTCAGCGAACACCGGCACAAAAGCCTGGCTGAATGCCCCCTCGGCAAACAGGCGTCTAAGCAAATTGGGAATGCGCCACGCAACCTGGAATGCGTCCATGGCCGCGCCCGCGCCGAACAGGCTGAAGCCGATGATTTCCCGAACGAGTCCGGTAACGCGCGACAGGAAGGTCATCGCGGAGACGGACGCGGCGGCTTTCAACAGATTCATGGGTGGAAGTGGAAGGGAAAAGTCAGGCAAAAGGCCAGCAAAATCAGCGGGTTTGCTTTTTTATTGCGGTGCGCTATAATACAAGGCTTCACGCAAATTTCATTGCAAGAATCTGGAAAAATCATGGCAAATACCAAACAAGCCGCAAAACGTGCCCGCCAGGCAACCAAGCAACGCAGTCACAATATGGCCCAGCGCACCGAATTGCGCACCGCGATCAAGAAGGTGACCGCTGCCGTGGCTGCCGGTGACCAAACGAAAGCGGAAGCCGTGTTCAAGGCATCGTCATCCACGATCGACTCGATCGCTGACAAGAACATCATTCACAAAAACAAGGCTGCTCGTCACAAGAGCCGTCTTTCCGCTGCGATCAAGGCAATTGGCTCGAAAGGCCAGACCACAGCGCAAGCGTAAGTCACCCGTAAATGTTCTAGAGGGCAACGCATGTTGCCCGCCTACGACATACCGCCGATCGAGCCTTCGTGACTGGGGCGTTGAGATTGGCGGTTTTCTTTTGTGGGATCGGCAATGCGGCCCCGGCCACGGATGTTGCACTGCACATTGCTTTGCCCTATATTTGTGCCTCTTGAAACGATGCGGCGGCCCCCGACGACCATTTCGGGCCGCCGTTGTCATTTTGGCCACACAAACGTGAGCCGATGCCGGATTTCGATGACGGCATTCTGGAGGCGGACATGCAATCCCAGCACCTGATGAATACCTACAAACCGGCGCCCGTTGCCTTTTCGCACGGTCAGGGAGCCTGGCTGTTCACCACGGATGGGCGAAAGTTGCTCGACGCGCTGGCGGGGATTGCCGTTTCCGGGCTTGGGCACGCACATCCCAAACTCATCAAGGCAATCGCCGAACAGGCCGGAAAAATCATTCACACCTCGAATCTGGTGAATATTCCGGAGCAGGCCGCACTCGCCGACAAGCTTTGCGAACTGGCACAGATGGATAACGTGTTCTTCGGCAATTCCGGCGCGGAGGCCAACGAATGCGCAATCAAACTCGCCCGCCTCTATGGCCACCAGCGCGGTATTTCCAATCCGCAGATCATCGTCATGGAGCGTGCCTGGCATGGGCGCACGCTGGCAACGCTGGCCGCTACCGGTTCGCGCAAGGCGCAGGCGGGTTTTGAACCGCTCGTCACCGGATTTATCCGCGTGCCCTACAACGATATCGAGGCCATCCGCACCATTGCCGAACACAACAAGGACGTGGTTGCGGTGTTGACCGAAGTGGTACAGGGCGAAGGTGGGATCGTGCCGGCGCGCACCGACTATCTGCAACAGCTACGCGAATTGACGACGCAAAAGCAATGGCTGCTGATGATCGACGAAGTGCAGTCCGGCATCGGCCGCACCGGCAAGTGGTTTGCCCACCAGTGGGCAGGTATCTCGCCGGATGTGATGCCGCTGGCGAAAGGTCTCGGCTCGGGCGTGCCGATAGGCGCGTGCCTGGCCAAAGGCGCGGCTGCCGGCGTGTTCAAGCCCGGCAATCACGGCACGACATTCGGCGGCGGACCGCTGGTATCGGTGACGTCCTTGCGAACCCTCGAGATCATGGAAGAAGAGGGCCTGCTGGCCAACGCCGCGAAGATGGGCGACATCATGAAATCGGCATTCAAGTCCGCGCTGGCTGGCGTACCCGGGGTCAAGGACATTCGCGGCATGGGCTTGATGATGGGCATCGAACTCGACCGCCCCTGTGGTGACATCGTCAACATGGGCCTCGCGTCCGGTATCTTCACCAATGTGACGCAGGACAGCGTCATCCGGTTGCTGCCGCCACTGATCATCAACGAGTCCGAGGCAAATGAAATCGTTGCGCGGCTCGCGCCGGTCATCAAGACCTTTCTCAACCAGGCAGGACAAGCCGCCGCCTAGACGCACCATCGGCCGCCAACAGAATTCATACGATGCGACACTTTCTCCAATTCAATGATTTCACCCGCGACGAACATGAGCATCTATTCGCGCGCACCAAAATCCTCAAGCACCGTTTCAAGAATTACATTCCCTACCAGCCGCTGACCGATCGCATGCTGGCGATGGTGTTCGAAAAGAGTTCAACGCGAACCCGTGTGTCGTTTGAGGCCGGCATTTATCAACTGGGCGGGCAGGCCATCAATCTCGACTCACAATCGACGCAGCTTGGCCGCGCCGAGCCGATTGAAGACACCGCGCGGGTGATTTCGCGCATGGTCGACCTGGTAATGATCCGTACCTTCGAGCAGGAGAAGGTCGAACGCTTTGCCGCGCATTCCCGGGTGCCGGTGATCAATGGCCTGACCAACGAGTATCACCCCTGCCAGGTACTGGCGGATGTGTTCACTTATGTCGAGCAACGCGGCTCTATCGCCGGCAAGACGGTCGCCTGGATCGGCGACGCCAACAACATGAGCTATACCTGGCTGGAAGCGGCACGCGTGCTCGACTTCAAGCTAAACGTGGCCACGCCGGCGGGTTACGAAATGAAATCCCAGCGTGGCGAGCGGCTTGACGCCGGCCACCTGGAGACGTTTACCGACCCCCGGGATGCCGCGAAAGGCGCACATCTCGTCACGACCGATGTCTGGACGAGCATGGGTTTCGAAGCCGAAACCGCCGCCCGCAAGGCTGCCTTTGCCGATTTCACCGTCGACGCCGGCATGATGGCCGCTGCCGATCGCGACGCGCTATTCATGCACTGCCTTCCCGCGCATCGCGGCGAAGAAGTGACCGAAGAAGTACTCGAGGGGCCACAGAGCGTCGTGTGGGAAGAGGCGGAAAACCGACTGCACGTACAAAAGGCGCTGATGGAGTTCCTGTTGCTGGGGCGGATCGATTCGTGACGTGCGCCTGCCCGACGAATTCTTGTTCAATGTTCGCAAATGAAAGAACTTATGAGTGACGTAAAAAAAGTGGTGCTGGCCTATTCGGGCGGACTGGATACCTCGGT
>JANNGY010000565.1:0-2762 GCA_031404095.1 Betaproteobacteria bacterium
ACTTCGATCACGTCGTTCACGCTCGCCAGTTGCCTGAGCGCGCAGCCGTGGGCGATCTTGATGTCCTCGGCATCCTTGGTCGGCGTGCGCAGCGCCATGGCGATATCGTTGGTGATCTGGTCGCCGGCAATGGGTATCACCGCGGTGTGACGAATGGCGCCGCCGGTAAACACCGCGATATCGGTGGTGCCGCCACCGATATCGACCAGGCACACACCAAGATCCTTCTCGTCCTGCGACAGCACCGCGATCGCCGAGGCCAGCGGCTGCAACACCAGGTCGCGCACTTCCAGTCCGCAGCGGCGCACGCACTTCATGATGTTCTGCGCCGCCGATACCGCGCCGGTGACGATGTGCACTTTCACTTCCAGCCGCACGCCGCTCATGCCGACCGGCTCGCGCACATCCTCCTGCCCATCGATGATGAATTCCTGGGTGAGGATGTGGAGTATTTGCTGGTCCATCGGGATATTGACCGCGCGCGCGGTCTCGATCACGCGATCGACGTCGAACTGCGAAACTTCCTTGTCCTTGATCGCCACCATGCCGTGCGAATTGAAGCTCTTGATATGCGATCCGGCGATGCCGGTCATCACGTCGCGGATCTTGACGTCGGCCATCAGTTCGGCTTCCTCGAGCGCCCGCTGGATGCCGGTGACGGTGGCCTCGATGTTGACCACCACGCCTTTCTTCAGGCCCTTCGAAGGATGCTGCCCGAGGCCGAGGATTTCCAGCGCACCGTCGTGCGTGATCTCGGCGACGATGGCGATGATCTTGGAGGTGCCGATATCCAGCGCCACCAGCAGGTTCTTGGTTTCGCGCGGCTTATTCATGCGCCGTTGCTCTTTTGTTCATGGACAGGTGGCGGACACAATTCATCATGCTTTTGCGGGTACTTTCATCAAGGGCTTCCGGGCGGTACCGGCGGCCGGCGGCCGGGTCGGGAGTGGGGATTGGGGTGGGGTTGACGCGACGCGCACGGCCAGCCCGGTCTGGTAGCGCAGGTCGATGCGGGCGTTGGCCGCCTGCAGGGCTGCAATGTTCGGGAAGGCACGCACATAGCGCGCGAGGCGTACCTCCGCGTCGCTGCGCCCGAGGTCCAGCGTGCTGCCGTTATCCAGCTTCAGTTGCCAGGCGCGCCGCGGCGAGAGCCGCACCTCCAGCGGCAACTGTTGAATCGCCGCCAGCCGCATCCTGAACGCGATGTAGTTCGCCATGACCTCGCGTGACGTGCCTTGCGGCCCGGACAATACCGGCAACGTCTCGTCGAGCTCGGCTTCAAATACGTCGCCAAGGCTATTCACCAGCAGGCTTTGCTCCGTGTCCCCGGCCAGCTGCCAGCGGGCGAAGGGCAGGTGCTCTTCGATGCGTATTTCCAGCGTTGCCGGGAAGCGCCGCCGCACTTCGGCATCGCGCACCCATTCGACCTGCCTGACCGCCGCCTTGACCTGATTCAGGTCAGTACGCAGCATGCTGCCCTCCATGCTCTGGATGGCACCGGCGATGCGTTTCAGCTCGCCGGCATCGACCCGTTTCAGTTCGCCGCTCACAGTGGCGAAAGTGACTTCACGAATCGGCAGCAGATTCACCTGCGCCGCCTCGCGCGACATGGTGACAATCGCGAACCAGGCCAGGCCGGCAGCGATCAGCATCGCGGCAAACGCCGCGCCGATCACCACGCTGCGATTGCGCATGAAGGACGCCACACCATGCGCACCATGCGCGCCGTGGGCGACAGGTGGAGCGTTTGCTGATCGTGATTGCCTGGCCATGTCCGGTCGTCAACTCTTCAGCGATGCCGCCTGCAGGATGCGCAGGCAAAGATCGGGATAACCCAGGCCCACCGCGCGTGCCGCGATCGGCACCAGCGAATGGCCGGTCATGCCGGGTGAGGTATTCATTTCCAGAAAGCTGTAACGTCCATCCGGCGCCAGCATCATGTCGGCGCGCCCCCAGCCTTCGCAGCCGAGCACGCGAAAGGCTTTCAGGGTCATCGCCCGGATCGATTCTTCGAGATCGGCACGGATTCCCGCCGGGCAGTGATATTTCACGATGTCGGTGAAATACTTGTTCTGGTAGTCGTAGGCCCCCTCGGGCGCCTCGATGCGAATCAGCGGCAACACGTCCGCATCCACCACCGCGGCCGTCAATTCCTGGCCGGCAATGAATTCCTCGGCGATCACCAGCGGATCGAGCTTGAAGGCAAGCTGGAAAGCGGCGGGCAGATCGCCCGCGGTACACACTTTGGTGACACCGATGCTGGAGCCTTCGCGCGCGGGCTTGACGATCAGCGGCAGCTTCAAGTCATCGATCACCGCGGTCCAGTCGCTGTCAGCATTGAGCATGCGGTACTTCGGCGTGGGAATACCGGCAGACTGCCAGACGAGCTTGGTGCGCCACTTGTCCATCGCCAGCGCCGAGCCCATCACGCCCGAGCCGGTGTACGGGAGCTTCAGCGTTTCGAGCACCCCTTGCACCGTGCCGTCCTCGCCGAAGCGGCCGTGCAGCGCGATGAACACGCGATCGAACTTTTCGCGCCGCAAATCGAACAGCGATTGCACCACCGGATCGAAGGAGTGCGCATCGACACCCTTTTCGCGCAATGCCGCCAGCACGCCCTTGCCGGAAAGGAGCGAAATCTCCCGCTCGGCGCTGGGGCCGCCCATCAGTACGGCAACTTTTCCCAATTCCTTCATGCCGCTTCTCGAAAAAATCCTGAACCACAGAGCACACAGAGAGCACAGAGAAAACCCTTGAGTATT
>JANNGY010000566.1:0-9295 GCA_031404095.1 Betaproteobacteria bacterium
TTGCCGGTACCGCCGATGAACGACCGCGAACAACCCGTGTCGTGGCGATTGCCACCGCCGACTACCCGACCCCCGCGAGGCGGCCGGCCTATTCCGTACTCTCGCTGTCCAAGCTGGAGCGAGCAACGGGTAACGCGCAGGTTGATTGGCGCGAACAACTGGCAGGTTGTCTTGCTGAGCGCAAAGGCTTGAAACTCTAGCACTGGCGCGGAGTTTGCGGCAAAAAGAGCCAGAGAGGCGCCCCAGTGCTTGAGTTTCACACTGCGAGACGGCTTCACCACCGCTCAACCAGGGCGCGAAACTAACCTCATGGTATTGATTTTTGTGCACGATGAAAAATGTGCCGAACTCATTCGCGTGAAGCGCTGTCCCTAGGAAACCCCTGTATCTTCGCAGCATTCCGTCTCATGTTGACTCGTTTGCTTCGCGTGAGTCAGCGATCGAACAACGCCGCCAGGTATGCCACTGTTATACTTTGGGCCTTGGCTTTTTAGCTTAAAAATCAAAGGCATCGTTTTGCTCAGTCCCGTCGCCAGCATCGTTGATCCCTCGCCAGAACATGCCGTCCAAAAGCTCGGCGAGGTTCTGATTGCGCACGGCAAACTGGATGCGGCCAATCTGGATCGCGCGTTGAAAGTCCAGGAATCGGCGAGCAGTGCTGTCGAGACGCATGAGAAACTGGGTTCCATCCTCACCCGCCTTGGCATGATTTCCGGTCGCGACCTTGCGGAGGCGCTTGCCCACCAGCGCGGCTGGACGATTGTCGAATCCAGTGAATTTCCCGAATTGCCGATACTCGAAGAAACGGTCTCGCAGCGTTTCCTGCAGGAGGCGCGCGCGATTCCGGTGACCGAAACGGAAGGCGAGGTCGTGCTGGCGATGACCGACCCGGCAGACCAGTTCACGCTTCGCGCGCTGGCGGCCGCGACGCAGAAACGCATCGTGCCGAGGCTGCTTTCGTCAACCGACTTTGAAACCGTTTTCGAGAAACTCTACGGCAGCGGCAAATCGTCAATGGGCCAGATCGTCGACAACATCGCCACCCGCGACGACGAGCAGGATTTCGGCGACATTGAACAACTGAAGGATCTTGCATCGGAAGCACCGGTCATCCGACTGGTGAACCTGATCATCAATCACGCGCTTGAGCGCAGAGCCTCCGACATTCATATCGAGCCGTTCGAGAACCGCCTGATCGTGCGCTACAGGATCGACGGCGTATTGCACGAGACGGAATCGCCACCGCGCCGGTTGTCGGCGGCGGTCATCTCGCGCATCAAGATCATGGCCACACTTGATATTGCCGAGCGCCGCCTGCCGCAAGACGGTCGCATCAAGTTGCGCGTGCAGGGCAAGGAAATCGACCTGCGCGTGTCCACGGTGCCGACGATGCACGGTGAAAGTGTCGTGATGCGGATTCTCGACAAGAGCGGTGTGGCGCTCGATTTCCACGCGCTCGGATTCGATGACGATAACCTGAAGGTCTTCATTTCGATCCTCGACCTTCCCCACGGCATTTTGCTCGTGACCGGCCCGACCGGCAGCGGCAAGACGACCACGCTCTACACCGCACTGGATCGCCTCAACAAGCCCGACGTCAAGATTCTTACCGTGGAGGATCCGGTGGAGTACCAGATGGCCGGTATCAACCAGATCCAGGTCAAACCGCAGATCGACCTCACCTTTGCCAATGCCTTGCGATCGATCGTGCGCCAGGATCCGGACGTGATCATGATCGGTGAGATTCGCGACCTGGAAACGGCGCAGATCGCGGTGCAGTCGGCGCTTACCGGCCATATGGTGCTTTCGACCATCCACACCAACGATGCCGCCGCGACCATCAATCGCCTGCTCGACATGGGCGTGGAGGATTACCTGCTGACCTCGACGATTGTCGGCATCCAGGCGCAACGGCTGGTACGCACGCTGTGCCCGCACTGCAAGGAGGCCTATCACCCGGTCGAGGAGGTGGTGCAACGACTGGGCCTGATGCGCTTTGTCCGCAAATCGCCGCCGTTACCCAACCAAACGCCGGGCGACAATCCGGGCGCAGCACCGTCACCGCATTTGACGCTTTATCACGCCAAGGGCTGCGAACATTGTGCGCACACCGGCTATTTCGGCCGCCAGTCGATCATGGAAGTCCTGCCGATGACCGATGGCCTTCGCAGCCTCATCATGCGCCACGCGACATCATCCGAGCTGCGCAGTGCCGCCATCGCCGACGGCATGGAGACGATGTATGAGAATGGTCTCAAACAGGCGGTTAGCGGCGTCACGACGATCGAAGAAGTGCTGCGCGTGACGCGTGAAGACTAGGCACACGGAATAATCCATGCCGATGTTTCAGTACAAGGCGGTCTCGCCGGCCGGTGAAGTCAAGGAAGGCGTCGTCGAGGGCGCCACCCATTCCGGGGTGATAGCACACCTGCAGTCCCTGGGCCTGATTCCGATTCGCGCTGCGGAAGTATCTGCCGGCGGCGTTGATGCGCCAAGCAGTCTCGCCACGGGGAGCGCTGCCGGCGAGTCCAGAAAACCCCTGCTCGGCGGGCGCGGCAAGGTCAGTCAGGCCGACCTGGGATCCATCACGCGCGAACTTGCCACGCTGTTGCGCGCCGGCCTGCCGCTGGACCGAAGCCTCGAGATCATCATCGGCCTCGCAGAGAAAAAAAGCGTGGCCGACCTTCTGGTACAGATTCGAAACGAAGTCCGCGGCGGCACCTCGTTGTCCAAGGCGCTCGACAAACACCGGCAGGTGTTCTCGCGCTTCTACATCAACATGGTGAAGGCTGGCGAAGCGGGGGGTTCGCTCGGCAACGTGCTGTTGCGCCTGGCCGACTACATGGAGCGTTCCGCGGAGTTGAAAGAAAGCGTATTGTCCGCACTCATCTATCCCGCGATCCTGTTTGTGGTGGCAGTGGCCTCGGTGCTGATCCTGGTGATCTTTGTGGTGCCGCAATTCAAACAAATTTTCGATCAGTCCGGCAAGGCGCTGCCGTTTGCCACCGACATGGTGCTGACCACCGGCATTTTCCTGCGCAAAAACTGGCCGATCATTCTTGCCGGGGTGCTGCTGGCAATCTGGCTGTTCAGCCGCTCACTGACTGACCCGGTGTCGCGCGCGCGCTGGGATGCCCGCTTCCTGCGCTGGCCGGTCATGGGCAATCTCATTGGCAAGGTTGAGATGGCGAGATTCGCTCGTTCGCTCGGCACGTTGCTGCAAAACGGCGTGCCGCTGCTGGTCGGCCTGTCGATCCTCAAGGACACGCTGGGCAATGCCGTTTTCCGGGACGCGGTCGATGTGGTCTCGCGCGATCTCAAGGAAGGTCGCGGCATGGTCAAGCCGATGATGGAAGCCAACGTATTCCCCAAGCTGGCGGTGCAGATGATCGGCGTCGGCGAAGAAACCGGCAAGCTCGACGAAATGCTGGTGCAGGTGGCAGACGTATATGACCGCGAAGTGGCGGCCGCCATCAAGCGCGCCCTGGCGCTGATCGAGCCTGTGATGATCGTCGGCCTGGCGCTGCTGATCGGCGGCATCATCATGTCGATCCTGGTCGCGATGTTCGACCTCATGGATATACCCCTCTAAATTTCAATTGTTCGCTGGAGTCATCATGTTTTCAGATATACGAATCAGGCCCTTGGCAAGCCGTATGCAGGGCTTCTCGCTGATCGAGATTATTGTTGTCATCACCATCATCGGCCTGATCGTCGGCTGGGCGGCGACCAGCATCTTCGGCAAGCAGGACCAGGCGCAGGGGCGCATCGCCAAAAGCAAGATCACGGCGCTCGGTGGCGCGCTTGATCTGTACAAACTTGACACCGGCAAGTACCCGAACTCCAACGATGGCCTGAAGGCGCTGCTGGTGGCCCCGGCCGGCGCCACCGGCTGGAACGGGCCCTATGTGAAGAACACCGACGAGCTGAAGGATCCGTGGCGCAACGATCTCATCTATCGCTCCCCGGGCACCGACAACCGGCCGTATGAAATCGTCTCGCTGGGCGCCGACGGACAAGAGGGTGGCGAAGGCCCGGCGAACAAGGACATCAAGTCGTGGGAATGATGCAGTGACCTGCCCCCGGATCAGCCGCGTCCCGTCTGCCGGTCGCCAGCAGGGCTACTCCCTGCTCGAGGTGATCGTGGTGATCGTCATCATCGGCCTGTCCTATTCGTTGCTGCCGAAGATGGTGTTCTCCGGGGTGTCCGGCGCGGATTTGCGCGCCAACGTGCGTGCCGTGGCGACCGGTCTGCGCCTGACGCGCGATACGGCCATCAATACGCGCCGCGAAGCGGTGTTGACGCTGGATCTGGAGAGCCGTGAATTCACGGTGCAGAATGACGTGAAAGTCCATAAGCTGCACGACAAGCTCGATGTCAGGCTCTATACCTCCCAGGCCGACCTGATCACCGACAAGGTTGGCACGATTCGCTTCTATCCCGACGGTTCGTCGAATGGTGGCCGGGTCACCATGAGTGCCGGTGGCCGCGCTTTCGAAGTGGACGTGGATTGGCTTACCGGCCGGGTCTCCATCAAGGACGGACCGGCCGGAGATGAGCGTGCCTAAAACAAAGCATCCGCGGTGCGGGTATCGCCTGGCGCGCTTGCCACGCCGGCGAACGGGCCGGCTTTGCCATTCGCGCGGCTTTTCGCTGCTGGAAGTGCTGGTCGCCTTTACCTTGTTCGCCATGGCGCTGGGATTGCTGATGCAGATTTTTTCGCGCGGCGTGAATGGTGCGGCGCTGGCGGAACATTACGCCAAGGCCGCCATGTATGCAGAGTCCAAGCTTGCCGCCGTCGGCCTTGAGGACACGATCAGGGAAGGTACGACCAGTGGCAAGTTTGACGACGATTACGCCTGGCAAGTGACGATCAAGTCCTATTCGGATCCTGCTCCCCGGGAGCAGATGGCGCTTGATTTCGAAAAACTGCATTTCGTGCAACTCTACGAAATCGAAACCAAAGTCGTGTTTTCCGCCGATGACCGAAAGGAGCGGGCAGTCACCCTGTCCACGCTGTTGCTGGCGCCGCGTGCCGGGGGCCCCTCTTGAAGCGCGGTCTGCTGCAACCGCCGAGGCCGGCGGGATTTACTTTGCTTGAAATGCTGATCGGCCTGACCCTTCTCGGTGTCTTGCTGATCTTGATCTACTCGGCGCTGAATATCGGCCTGCGGGCGTGGGATACCGGCGACCGGCGTGCCAGCGAAGCGAGCCATCAGCGCATCGTGCAGGCGTTCATGCGGCGCGAACTGGGCCAGGTGTTTCCGATCCGCTGGCGCGGCATTGCGGAATCGCGAATCGCTTTCGAGGGCGCCGGGAACGAAATCAAATTTGTGACCGCGCTAAACCTTGGGGCGGCGATCAGGGAGGGCGGGTTGCAATGGGGGCATCTGTACCTGGCGGACGACAAGGAAGCGGCGCCGGACAACAAGCGCCGGCAATCGCTGTATCTCAAGCGCGAAGTTTTTGATCTGCAAGCCAAAGACTGGAGCGGGCTCGACGGCGCCAAACCCACCCGGCTCGTCGCGGGCGTGCGTGAAATGGAGATAGCCTATTTCGGTGCGGAAAACGATACCGCCGAGCCGAAATGGGCGGAAAAGTGGGACCACCCCTTGCGGATGCCGCTGCTGATTAAGATTTCGCTCAAAACCGACTTGGGCCGCGACATACCTGATCTGGTGGTGGCTCCCAGGCTTGGCGAAGAGGCCGGCTGCTACGAAAATGCTTTCCAGCGCCAGTGTCCGGCGAGGCGGGCATGATGTTGCGCGCGAGACGAAAACACAGCGTGCGCCGGTCGAGATGCCAGGGCGGCATCGCGCTCATCATTGTCCTGTGGATCCTGACGCTACTGACGTTGATCGCCTCTTCGTTCGTTCATGCGATGCGTACTGAGATAAACATCGTCGGTAATACCGTCACCCGGGCCAAGCTTGAGGCGGCGGCGAACGCGGGTGTACACCGGGCAATTCTGGAAATCATCAAACCACCGCAGATGCCGGATCGCTGGAATACAACGGGTACGCCGCAGCCGTGGCTGTTTAACGGACAAGTTGTGCAGGTCGCCATCCTCGACGAGTCTGGTAAAATCGACATCAATGCCGGCAATGAAGCGCTGATGCGCGGGCTGTTTCGTTCGCAGGGCGCCACCGAAGAAGAAGCGGCCGTATTGATGGAAGCCATTCTCGATTGGCGCGATGCCGATTCCCTCAAGCGGCCGCGCGGCGCAGAGGAAGCAGAATATGCAGCGGCTGGGCTGGCATACAAGCCGGCCAATGCCACGTTTCAGTCAATCGAAGAATTGCGCCTGGTGCTGGGCATGACGCCGGCGCTTTATCGGCGACTGGCGCCGCTGATCACCATTTATGCCCGGCAAGCGGGAATCAATTCGCAAATCGCCCCCCGCGATGTGCTGCGGGCGATCCCGGGGGCGACTGACCAGCAAATTGATGAGTATCTCAAGCAACGTGAACTGGCGCACACCAACAAACAGCCTATTCCGGCGTTCGCGCCAGCGTCGATTTACCCCAGTTTCGGGAACGGGGTGATGAATGTCCGGGTCGAAGCCAGTAGCGAAGACGGGAGTTCTTTTGTGCGCGAGGCGGTGGTCCTGCGCTTGCCCTTTCCCAAGCGATCCTATACCTTCCTGCGCTGGCAGGAGGGCTCTGCGGTGGCGGCATCGAATTCACCTCAGGACAACCCCGTCAGTACAAATTCCGGCGCAGGCCGCGTAAATTAGGATTTCCCGCAGTGTATTCACTATGAACGATTCGATAACCGCGAGCGATAATATCGCCCCGCTGACGAATACCTCGCCCTTGAGCGCTTTCGGGCAATGGTGGCTGGGTGAACTGCGCGCGCTCGTTCCATCGAGACTCATCAACTGGGCCGTGGGCGATGTTGCGGTGACGGATGTCATGGTGGATATGTCGAGTATTACGCTGGTGCGGGTTGAGGCCGGCAAGCCTGTTCCGAGTGTCAGCGTTCCTGGCGCCGAGGTGATGACCCACCCGCTATTGCGCGAATTGCGTGCCAAGGGCCATGGCCAGGTGCGGGTCCTGCTTGGCGCCGATCAAGTGCTGCAAAAATCGATCAGCCTGCCAGCGGCAATCGAGGAAAATCTCCGCGACGTCATGGGATTTGAACTTGACCGGCATACGCCATTCATGGCCGGGCAGGCCTACTACGATGTCAAACTGCAGCGGCGCGACCCCCAGCGTGAAACCATCGAGGTATTGCTCTCTGTGGCGTCGCGTACCGTTGTTGATCCATTGCTCGCGATGGTGCGGCAGGCCGGCCTGGCGGTTGAAGGCATCGGCGTGGCCACGCCGGCGGCTGGATTGGCCGTCGAATTGTTGCCGGCCAACGACAAACCGGCAAGGAAATGGGGAAACTTGCCGAGGTTGAATCTCGCCCTGCTGGTGGCTGGCATATCACTCGGTTTGTTGGCGCTGCTGCTGCCAATCTGGCAGAAACGCGAAGCGGTGATCACCCTTAATCCGCTGGTCGGCAAAGTGAGCGCAGACTATGACGCTAGCCAGCGCGTGCATGAGGAGTACACCAAGCTGGTCGGCGAATACAACTACATCACCGGCAAGAAACAAAGCATGCATTCGTCGCTGGCGATTTTGGAAGAACTGACGAGGATTTCGCCGGATACAACTGTCGCGCAGAACATGGATCTGAAATTCAATGGAAAGACGCGGGATGTGACGGTGATCGGCGAAGCGCAGGCCGCGTCGAAAGTCATCGAGGCGTTGGAACAGTCGCCCCTTTTTCAGAATGCGACCCAGCGTTCTCCGTCCCGAAAGGGCAGTTTGGGTACGAACGAATGGTTTCATGTCGCGACGGAAGTGAAACCCAAGGCGTTGCCAAGCGCCACCGTGTTTGGTGAAAACCCGCCGGAACCGGTGGTGGCGCCGCCTGTGCCGACGCCGGTTCCGGCAGCCGGATTAATGCCGTCTGCGGGTGAGCCGGCCGCGAAGGCGCCGAATGGAAATGCGCCTGCCGCTGCCGCCACGCCGGCTAAAACCGACGTATCCACCGTGACCGTGGTGCCGGTGCCAGCCAAACCTGGCGCGGTGTTCGCAGAACCGGCAGCCATGCCGGCGCCCGGCGCAACCCGGAAGCAACCATGAGCAAGACGACGGGCCAGGTCAGGTTGCCGCACAATTCGCGTGACCGCAGAATTCTCGCCGTCGGGTTGCTACTGTTGATCGTGGCGGCAGTCGTTGCGGCCATTGCCGTCCCGGTGGTACTTCTGAATCGCCACTATGATCAGAATCTCGCAAAGATGACTCGCCAGTGGAAAAGCCAATCCGCCTTCAATGCGATGCGACCGCAGGTGACGCGTGCGCTGGAGTCCCTTCGTGCCAGGGATGTCCGCAAATATTTTCTGAAAGGAACGACCAGCGCGCTCGCCTCGGCTGAATTGCAGGACCAGGTGCGGCAGGTCGTCGAGGCGAACGGCGGCCGCCTCATCGCCGCCAGTGCGAATCCCCACAAGGACGACGGCGCCTATCGAATCGCGTCGGCGAATTTCCAGTTGAATATCGGCAATGCCAACTTACGGCGCATGTTGCACGCGATGGAAACGCGGGAGCCCTACCTTTTCAACGAGAATCTTCTGATTCGTTCGCAAGTTCCGTTCGGCTACCGCCCGCCCGCCGGCGGCTCGGAGCCAGACCTGTTCGTGCAAATGGATGTATTCGGTTTTGCCCATGGTGCCGCCGACGGCGCGGCAGGCGCGGCGGGATCTTCCCGTCAGGCTGGAGGCAAATGATGAATCCTTCCATTCTCATCTTTTGGCAGCGCTACGGCCTGACCGCCATGCTTGGCCTGGCGGCGGTTTTTTCCCTCGGCGTCATTGGTTTTGAAACGGGCTGGGGACAAGCCATGCGGCCACCCCTGCCGACCGCAAATGATGTGCCGAGGCCGTCAGATATGCTCGCGACGTTGCCGGCCTTTACGTTGCCGGCATTGGAAGGCGCCTTCAAGGAAACCGCTGAGCGACCGCTGTTTTCGCCGACCCGGCGGCCGGCGGCGCTTAATTTGGCCGCGAACGTCCCGGCCATGAAAAAGGGCCAGTTCAAACTCAGCGGCACGGCGGTAAACAGTGACCTGACGATCGCGTACTTGCGCGAGGTGACTTCTGGAAAGACGGTCCGCGTCGCGAAGGGCAAGGAAATTAACGGCATGACGCTCGCAACCGTTGAAGTAAATCGCGTCGTTCTGAAGCAAGGCGAAGAAACTGAAGAATTGATGCTGGGAACGGCACCGTCGCCGCCGGCACCCGCC
>JANNGY010000567.1:0-3105 GCA_031404095.1 Betaproteobacteria bacterium
GGCATCGCATACCAGGCCGAAGCCCTGGTCAATGGGCTGCGCCGCTGTGCCGCGATCGCGTGACATCGCCATCCAGCCGGCATCGACAATGGTCCAGCCCTTGTCGCGCTGATGGCCGATGACGGTGGTGAGAACGGACACGGCGATATCATCAACGCGACAAACGCCGAGCCCTGCCATAACCAGGTCGAAGAAGACAAAAACGCCGGCTCGCACTTCGGTCACACCGGCGAGATCTTGCGCAAACAGCGCGGTCGGTGTCGAGCCGACGCTGACCACGGGTGCGGCATGCCCTGCGTGCCGCAGTCGCTCCGCGGCGCGCACGGTACGCGATCGCTCTTGTTCCGCCATCGCCTGTAGTTCGCTGTCGCCGCGGCACTCGTAGGACGCGCCGGCATGCGTCATGACACCGGCGACGACCACGCCTCCGGCGGCCAGTGTTTGCGCGACTGCCAGCAAATCGGCACTCTCCGGCAGGATGCCGGCGCGATGCCCGTCGCAATCAATTTCAATCAACGCCTGGATGGGCCCGGGTATGGGCAGCCGCGCGGCCGACTGTGCCAGTGCCTGCGCGGCCTCGGCGCTGTCGAGGATAACGGTGAGTCTCACGCCGCGCTTAAGCAATGCCGCCACATGTTCCATCTTGTTGGGCGTGATACCGACTGCGTATAGGATGTCGGTAAAGCCGTGGCCGGCAAAGTAATCGGCTTCGCGCAAAGTTGATACCGTGATCGGTCCCGGTGCGCCGCCCGACATGGCGAGCGCGGCATCGATGCATTTGGCGGTCTTGACGTGCGGGCGAAAGCCGACCCTCAGGCGCGCGAGCTGGTTGCGCATGCGTGCAATGTTGGATTTCATCCGGCCCTGTTCAAGCAACAGCGCCGGTGTTTCGAGTTCCAAAAGTGTGCGGGTGGTCATTGGCGGCCGCTTTCGCAATCTGGTCTTTGACGACCGGTGATGAAAACTTTAGCACCGACCGCGAGCATCATGTGAATTGGCCGAAGGCGTGCGCCTGCCCTTGTCTATTTTTTGGTAAAAAAAATCCCGCCAACCCCGGAGGGGATTGGCGGGAAGTGCGGACAGCGGCGGCAGATAGCCCGCTGCCCCAAGAGATCAGATGCCTGTTTGCGCTTTGGCGCGCAGGGTCCTGGACAGGGCGCGCACCGGGACGCCCGGGTTGAGCGAATATTCGGCGACCTGTTCGAGCGCGGTCACCACTTCCTCAAACCAGTCGGTGTCATTGGGACGCGGGTCGGCAAGAAGGCTATGCAGCGCTTCGGCTTTGGATTCGAGGATTTCAGTATTGGTGATCATGGGTGGTAATGTTTTGTTCGGCTGGCGTGTTGAGGATGGATTGCGATTCGTGCGATGGCCGGTGAGTCAGTGGACAAATTGTCGGCCGGGGCCGCCCTGCGCCACAAGCGACTGGCCCACAGTTTGCAATGTTTGACAATTGGCTCCGTGGGTAGCCGGACGGCCAGCGGGTTGAAAGGCCAGGCGGCCGTGTTGCACGCCATCGGCGGCGGTGCTTTCAAGAACCGGCGTGGACGCCGATCGGCGAACGGGTTTCTGCTTGCGTGGGCCTTTTGGCAGAGCGTGTCATGGGTTTGTTGAAATTCGGGATGCTCATTTATTGCGCGATCATCGCCAACCACTTCCCCGTTCGACGAAGGGGGAAATACCCTGAGACGACACTAGTAGTCGCCGCCCTGAAAGCTCTGATATCCGCCGCCACCATAGTTGCCATAGGCCCGCACCGGCTGCGTGGGAATGGCCGCCGCCGCGTCATAGAGCACCACGACATTGGGTTCGGTCAGCCAGTCGTGCAGAGACTGGATCAACGGTTCGGTAATGCGCACCCGCCATTGTTCGGGCAACGCCACATCAACCACAGCGTCGCCATTGTTGTAGTGGATCAGCACCGAACAACCTTCAGTATGACTGGACGCGAGATGCGGTGACAGGGTGCGCCGCAGGCGTTCGCTGTCGGCCTGGCCGTTCATGAAAAGTTCGAGCTTGCGGGCATACTGCCGGCGCGCGGTATCGATGTCGAATATGTCCTCGGCGGTCACGCGGTTGCCGCCGGAGAAATCATCGAAGGACACCTTGCCGCGAACGATCAGCAGGTGATCGTCGACAATCATGGATCGGCGCTTGTCGAAGACTTCAGCGTACGCCAGCACCTCGATGCGCGCGCTGCCGTCGTCCAGCGACAGGACGCACATCTTGCCACGCTTGCCATTGCGCACCCGTTGTTCGTGCAGCACGCCGGCCAGCAGCACCACGGTATTGGGCTGGATATCCTTCAGCTCGGTCCTGGCGAATTGCCGCACTTCGGCGGCGTAACTGGTGAAGGGGTGGCCGGAGAGGTAGAAACCCAGCGATTGCTTTTCGTTGTTGAGGCGTTCGCGGTCGCTCCACGGCGCCACATTGGCCAGCGTCAGCACTTGCCCGCCCTCGTGCGTCGATTCACCGAACAGGCTCACCTGCTGTTTGTCGCGTTCGGCTTTCTCGGCCAATTCGATCGCCTGCGGCAAAGACATCAGCAACGCGGCCCGATTCGGCTCGAGAGCGTCAAAGGCGCCGGCGCGGATAAGCGCTTCCATCGCCCGCCGGTTGACGGTGTGGCGATCGACGCGCCTGACGAAATCGAGCAGATCCCGGAACGGCCCGCCGGTGGCGCGCGCGGCGACAATGTTTTCGATCGCGCCATGGCCGGTGCCTTTTACCGCGCCGAGGCCATACTGAATCGTCTTGCGGTCGATCGGCTGGAACCGGTAGCCGCCGGTATTGATATCCGGCGGCAGGACATTGAGCTTGTTCGCCTTGGTGTCCTCGAACAATTGCTGCACCTTGTCGGTGAAATCCATCACGCATGACAAGTTGGCGGCCATGAACGCCGCACCGTGATTGGCCTTCAGGTAGGCGGTCAGGTAGCCGAGATAGGCGTAGGGGGCGGAGTGGGACTTGTTGAATCCGTATCCGGCGAATTTTTCCATCGCATCGTATAGCGCCTTGGCGTTGGCGGCCGACACACCGTTTTTTGCGGCGCCTTCGCCGAAGATCGCCCGGTGCTGGGCCATCTCCTCGGGCTTCTTCTTGCCC
>JANNGY010000568.1:0-3788 GCA_031404095.1 Betaproteobacteria bacterium
CACTGCCGTACGTCAAGCACTGGCGCGGCTTCCGGCGGCATATTGGCCGGAAAACCGCTCTGGTGCTTGAGTTTGATTGTTACTGCCGATACAACCAATTTTACTTGCCGCGCGTAATGTGCGTGATGGGTATTGGGTTCACTCGCAGCACCAAGGGGAAAAACCATGATCGGGAAATGGCTCAGGAAGTGGCAGATTGGCCTGTGTATCGCATTGATCGGTTTTTCCGGCGGGGCGCATTCGGCGTTTCATCTCTGGGATATCAACGAGGTGTATTCGAACGCTAGTGGAACGGTGCAGTTCATCGAATTTACGACGTCCAGCGGTAGCCAGCAGTTCGTTGCCAATCATACGGTCACCAGCTCGAACGGAACGACAACAAATACATTCAACATTCCCACAGACCTTCCGGGCGACTCGGCAAACAAAAAGTTCCTGATCGGTACGACCAGTTTTGCGGCACTCGGCATCGTTACGCCCGACTACATCATGCCCGACGGTTTCCTGTTTACCAGCAACCTCACGATAAACTTCGCCGAGAACTCGGACATACTTTTCTTTGCAACCCTGCCAACCGACGGTGTGTTGTCAGTGAATCGCAACATGACCACCGGCACCAACTCCCCCACCAACTTCGCCGGCGCCACCGGCACCATCGCACCCTCGTCCACCATTCCCGACCCGCCGGTCATCGGCACCGCCACCGCCGGTAACGGTCAGGTCAGCGTCACCTTCACGCCACCCGGCAACAACGGCGGCTCCGCCATCAACCTCTACACCGCCACCTGTGGCGGGCAGAATGCCAGCGGGCCCAGCTCGCCGCTGACGGTATTCGGCTTGCCCAATGGCGTCGCGGTGACCTGCACCGTGCGGGCAAGCAATTCGGTGGGAAGCAGCAATCCCTCGACCCCATCCAACAGCGTCACGCCGGGCGGCCCGCCGGGCACGCCGCAGAATGTTTCCGCGACTCCCGGCGATTCGCAGGTGACGATGAACTTCTCGCCGCCCAATAGCGACGGTGGCTCGGCTATCAGCAGCTATACCGCCACCTGCGGGGTGCAAAGCGCCAGTGGTGGCGGCTCGCCATTGACGGTCTTTGGATTGGCGAACGGTGTCAACGTCACGTGCACCGTGTTCGCGAGCAACGCGCAGGGCAATGGCGTGCCTTCGACCGGTCTCAACGTAACCCCGGCCACCGTCCCGGGTGCGCCTGCCATCGGCACTGCCACCGGCGGCAACTCGCAGGTCAGCGTGACATTCACGGCGCCCGGTAGCGACGGCGGCTCCGCCATCAACGGCTACACTGCCACCTGTGGCGCGCAGAGTGCCATCGGGCCCGGCTCGCCGTTGACGGTTTTCGGCTTGCCCAACGGCATCACGGTGACCTGCAACGTGTTCGCCAGCAATGCCTTCGGACCGGGCCAGCTTTCGGCGGCGTCCAATAGCGTGACACCGGCTACCGTACCCGGACCGCCCACAATCGGCCTGGCCACGCCCGGCGATACACAGGCCACCGTGAATTTCACGGCACCCGGCAACAATGGCGGCGCGATCATTACCGGCTTTACCGCGACCTGCGGCACGCAGAGCGCAAGCGGTCCCGGCTCACCGATCCTCGTGACCGGGCTCGTCAACGGCGTGGCGATCACCTGTAACGTCATCGCCACCAATGCGAAAGGCAACAGCGTGCCGTCGGCCGCGTCAAACAGCGTGACACCGGCATCGTTGCCTGGCGCACCGGCTATCGGCGCGGCCACGGCGGGTAACAGCGAGGCGTTCATTGCCTTCTCCCCGCCGGCCAGCAATGGCGGATCCGCCATCACCGGTTACATCGCGACTTGCAACCCCGGCCCCGTCACCGGCAGTGGCGCGCTCTCGCCGATCAAGGTCACCGGCCTCATAAACACGCAGTTGTATAGCTGCGCGGTGGCGGCCATCAATGCGGTCGGCACCGGCGCCGCGTCGGCCACGGTGGATGTCACGCCGTTGATGAATCCGGCGCTGACGCCGCTGGCGGTGTTCTCACGCAAAACGCACACCGGTGTAGGCCCGTTCGACCTGCCGGTTGCGACCGGCGTCGCGATTGGCGGCCCGGTGAGCGTGGAACCGCGCGCCATCGGCAGCGGCCACAACATCGTCTTCCTGTTCAATTTGCCGGTGACTTCTTTCGCAACGGTTTCGGTCACGCCACCCGGCATCGCATCGGCCACGCCGACCTCGAGCAATGAACTGGTGGTGACCCTGACCGGCGTGCCCGATAACCAGCGCGTGACCCTCTCGCTCACCGACGTCAACGGCGCGGGCGTCAGTGTCGATGTGGCCATCGGCTTCCTGGTCGGCGATGTCAGCAATTCACGGTCGGTCAATGCCGGCGACATCATCAGCATTAAAGCGCGACAGGGCCAGGTTATCGATGCCAGCAATTTCCGTTTTGACCTGAATGCGACCGGCGCAGTGAATGCATCGGATGTGTCGGTGGTGAAATCGCGCTCGGGGGTGGTGTTGCCGTAGGGATGTCCTTCGAAGCGGCGTGGCTGTGGTGGCGGCAGGTCAGGTTGCCGAAGGCTGCCTGACACCCATTTTCGCCATCCGTGATGTCGGGTAGCCTTCGGCAACCCGACCTGCAACGGCTGCCGTCATCCCAGCTCCGGCTGGGATCCAGCCCGCTTGTTAGTCAGATAAACGAAGGACTGGGTCTCAGCCCGGCGCCGCCTTTGGAGCGGTGCGCTGGGACGACGGAAACTTTTATCCTTAACCGAGTGACATGAGCGTCAGGGTGACTTAAATTCAAAAAAATCACGCTAACGCTTTTGGTTCATGGGTGGTCAGGAGTCGCTGGGAACAATTTCACCAATGGCGTCGAACGACTTCGCTTGACATTCACACCGGCCCATAAAAGTATTACAATATGAAAAATGTAATACCATATTATTTTGTACTACCAATTTGGTGAGGTATGACAACAGCCAGTCTAACGGTCAAAGGGCAGGTTTCCATTCCTGTGCGTCTGCGCAAAATGCTGGGGTTGCAGCCAGGTGATCGCATCCGCTTTGGTGCGGAGGGTGGCCGCATTTACCTCGAAAAAGAACCGGATATCTCCGCGATTTTCGGGGTGGTAAAAGCTCGCAAGCCCGCCACGCTTGCGCAAATGGATGCGGCGATTGCGCAAGGCTGGGGGCGTAAGCGCAAATGAAGTTGACGCTCGACACCAACGTGTTGGCGCGCGTCGTGGTGGATGACAGTGTGGCCCCCGCACAGTGCACGGTGGCTCGCAAGGCAATTGCCTCCGCAACAGCTGTCATCATTCCGCAGGTAGTGCAGATTGAACTTTGTTGGCTGCTCGAATCGGCCTTTGGTCTGCGCCATGCCGAAATTGTCGACGTGTTGCGCGCATTGCAATCGAATCCGCGCATTGAACTTGAGCAAAGGGCAGCGTTCGATGCCGCGCTTGAACAGTTCGCAAGTGACACGGCGTGGGGATTTGCCGACTGCATGATCGCAACTGTTGCCGCCACGCATGATTCGAAGTTGCTGACGTTCGACAAGAAACTCGCCCGGCTAATTGGCTCGACCGTGTTGCGTTAGGAACTGTGGGTCGCGCGAACATATGGACGCTGACCCTCATGGCCTCGGTTAGGCCCCTGACGCCCCGGAAAACGGGTTGTAGGATGGGTGGAGCGTAGCGATACCCATCATGTCCACTCGCACGGCCGATGGGTATCGCTACGCTCCACCCATCCTACGAAACTGGCGCTACGGCCTTAACCGAATGACATGAGACGCTGACC
>JANNGY010000569.1:0-2381 GCA_031404095.1 Betaproteobacteria bacterium
AGCCACAGGCCGCCTGCCGGAAATCGGCGAGACAGCCTGTCGCGGCGAAAATGCCGGAGCGTTAAAACGTCTTATAGGTGAGTCTCAATCCCCACGTGCGCGGCGGGGCCGCGCTCACCTGCATCGCGCCACCGCCGCCCCAAACGAAGCGGTTGATGACCTGCTTGTCGGTGACGTTATCGACGAAGAACAGCGCGCTCCAATCCCTGCTGACTTCCCAATTCAGTTTAAGGTCTAGTTTTGTATACGAACCCTGTTTCTCGATCTCCGCGTTGGTTGGTTGACCGTAGTACCCGCTGTTATAGGTGACGACGGCAAGCGGAATCAAGCGACCGCCATTGGCGAGATCGATTTCGTACGAGCTGTAGATCGAACCCTGGGAGCGGGCCGCATACGGCACGCGCTTGCCGGACAGGTCGCAGCCGAATGCCGCCGCGGGTTGCCCTGCGCCACCGGTGCCGGAAATGACGCCGCAGGTATAGCCGGGCGCGAACACGCGCCGCTGCCCGGCCGGCGCGATGATGACGCCGTTGACCACGGTCGGCGCCGTGGAGGATGGATCCGTGACCAGAATCGAGGTGCCGAACGGAAGCGCCACGTCGGGAAAGCTGGTGTACTTCGCGTCGAGCAGCGACAGCGTGCCGCCGAGCGACATGCGGTCGCTCGCCCGCCATTCGAGTTCCATTTCCACGCCATTCGCGCGGGCCTTGGCGGCGTTGAAGATCGTCGAAATCGTCGCCAGACCGACCGGTACCTGACGCTGTTCCTGAAGGTTGGTGTACTGGTTGCTGAAAGCGGCGAGGTTGATTTGCAGCGTGTTGTCCAAGAGCCGGTTCTTGGAGCCCACTTCGAATGCCTCCACTTCTTCCGGCAGGAAGGTGCGTACCGCTTCGACCGCCTGACCTGAGTTGAAGCCACCCGAGCGAAAGCCGGTGGAGTAGGAGGCGAAAAGCAAGTGATCCTTGTCTATCTTGTAATCGATTGCGGCGCGTGCCGTGGTCTTGCTGAAAGTCTTCTGGTCGTAAGTGGCGCCGAGCAGGACGGCAGGGTTGGCCGGATCGCAATGGAACCCGGTGCCGCGTGCCGGCACGCAATTCGAGGTGCCTGCCGTTCCGTACGCCGAATCAGGCGGGCCCGGCGTATCAAAGGTAATGAGGGTGGAATCGCGCACCCCGGCGGCATTGAGTGGCGCGATCGAGTTGGTGTTGGCGAAACGGAAGTTTTTCTTGTCCTCGGTATACCGGCCACCGAGCGTGAGGGTCAATTGATCGGTCGCCTTCCACGCAAACTGCGCATAGATCGCATTGGATTCGGTATCGGCGATCGGATCGTCGAAGAACGCCCCGCCGTTCTGGGGGAGGACGAGCGGACTGGTGAGCGCTTCCGAGCGGATGATGCGCGGCTGCTGCACGCTGTTGAGCGTGCCGCGCAGATTGTCCTTGAAGTAGTAGTATCCGGCCACGTAGCTCAGCGGCCCTTTGCCCGCGGAGAGGATCTGCAGTTCCTGCGAAACGGTCCTCGCCTTGGTCAGTTGATAGTCGATAAATACCTGCGAGGCGGACATGTCGGAATCCGCCGTTCGCTCCACCTTGAAGTCGGCGTAGCCGGTGATGGACTTCAACGTGAAAGCGTCGAATTTGTAGGCCATGTCGAGCGAGCCGCTCGAGTCGGACAGCGCCTGGTAAGTCTGGTAATTGTTGTCGATGCGGTAGGCATTGCCAGCCGCATGAATTGGAATGCCGAGATCCACGTTGGCGCCGATCGCGTTGGCGCCGGTGCCGGCGCCAGCACCCACGGTACGAGTGCAATCGCTGACGGCATCGCGGTTGCCGCCGCGCACGTTTAATACGAGCAACGATGCATTGAACAACTGCTGGCAGGACGATCGGTCGAGGTAGGTACCCCCCTGCTTGTAGCCGAAAGCGGAGCCGCCGTTGCCGCCCCCGTCAGTAATGTCGGCTCTGAGCGTGGCATCAAAACGCGAATTTGGCTGGAACCGGATCGCTATACGACCGTACGCCAAATCCTGCCCGAACAGGTCGGCGCTGGAATTAAAGCTGTTCTCCACGTATCCATCGGATTTTTCATAGGCGCCCACTAGCCGGACGGCAATCGTGTCGCTGGCCGGGATGTTCAGGACCCCTTCGACACGGGCCCTGCTGTAATCGCCGACCAGAACGCTTGCAGCCGACTGAAACTGCTTGAAAATCGGCTCGTTGGTAATAACGGAAATGTTGCCGCCGAACGTGTTGCGGCCATACAACGTGCCCTGCGGGCCGCGCTGGATTTCAACCCGTGCAATATCGACGAACCCTGCCAGGGCTTGCTGCGCCCGCGACTTATAGACGCCATCGACGAAATAGCCGATGGTGGTGTCGCCG
>JANNGY010000570.1:0-2196 GCA_031404095.1 Betaproteobacteria bacterium
CATGACGCTGGCGATGCTGATGGTTTTCATCGTGCCGCTGGTAGCCGCAGTCGGCATGATCGTCGACAACGCGCACGAGATCGCGCAATGGGTGACGTCGTTGGCGTCCGTGAGCCTGCCGCTGCCGCCGGATTGGCTGAAGGGCTTGCCGCTGGTGGGCGAAAGTGCGGAAGCGACGTGGCGCGAGATCGCCGCCGCGGGCCCGGAGGAACTGGTGCGCCGGCTCCGGCCCTACTCGCAGGCCATCATCGCAAAGCTCGCGGAGCATGCAGGCGACGCCGGCATCCTCGCAATCCAGCTGCTGCTGACGGTCGTGCTGTCGACGGTGCTCTACGCCAAGGGCGAGGCCACCGCAGCGCTGGTCCGTGGCTTCGCATTGCGGCTTGGCGGCGAGCGGGGCGTGGGCGCGGTGCGCCTCGCCGGCCAGGCAACGCGCGCCGTCGCGCTCGGCGTGGTGGTGACGGCGCTGGTGCAGACGTTGCTCGCCTGGCTCGGCCTCGCGCTCGCCGGCGTCCCTTTCTCCAGCCTGCTCGCCGCAATAATGCTGCTGCTCGCGGTGGCGCAGATCGGCGTGGTGCCGGTGATGCTGTGCGCCGTCGGCTGGCTTTACTGGAACCTGCAGGCCGGGTCAATCACCAATCAACAGCGCCCCCTCATTTCCCCTATGCCCTGTAACATACATACGGACCGGGCAACACCGGCATTGCGGTATTTGCGTGGGCTGATGCTGCAGAGCAGCGGTCAAAAAAACACCATCCGGGCCATCAATTCACTGATCTGCGCACTGCTGACACAGATGACATCATTTGCGATACTGTTGCCGAAAAATGACGCCCGTGCAACCGCACGTTATCTGAAAGGCCCGTATGTCCGGAACAATTCAGCTTTCTGCCCTGCGGAATGCCGTCGCGGGCGCATGCCTGCTTGCCGCAATATCATGTGCACATGCCGCACCATGCATGACGGTTACCGTCACCGGCGCAGGCGGTGGCCCGCCGAATTTCGGCGGTTTGGCCGGCCCGGGAACCCTGGTGCGTTACGGCGACGACAGCAACGACTGCAGCGCGGTCCGTTTGCAGTTCGACGCCGGTCGCGCGACCAGCGTGCGGATGTCGCAGGCCGGCGTGATGCCGGGGCAGCTCAATGCAATATTCTTTACGCATATGCATTCAGACCACGTCGATGGTTTTGCCGACATCATGCAGTTGCGCTGGCACTACAACCCCACGGGACCGAAACTTGACGTGGTGTGCAGCGTCGATGCCGCATCTCCGGCGGGCTATACCGTCAGTTGCAGCAAACTGGTGGCGCATATTGCCGACGCTTACCTGCAGTCCGGCGAGATTGCGCAGCGCCTGGCGGAGGACAAGACACGTCCGCCAGGCGGGCCGGCCGAACTGGTGCGTGTTTTGCCCTTCGAGCCCAAAAATGACCCGCAGGCAGTCTGGGCGTCGGGCGACGTGAAGGTAAGCGCGGTCCGCTCCACCCACATCCCCGGTCATGCCTCGTACCGGGTGGACACCCCCGCCGGCAGCGTAGTGATTGGCGGCGATGCGGGCAACGACGTGCTGGCGCCGCCGCGCAAATCATCTACTTCGGACCAGGTGGAGAAGTTGGCAGCGGGCGCCGACGTCATCGTGCATTCGGCCATACACCCGGTGATGGCGCCGGACCGGGGCAGCGGCATGCCGGCGCCCTTTTATTTCCGGCAAAGCGCGGCCTCCGACCTCGGCGCCATGGCCAGCCGCGCGGGTGCAAAGCATCTGGTGCTGACGCACCTGATTCCGCCGGTCGGCGCGGAACGCCAGGGGATGTACAAGATTCCCGGTGGCGCACTGAGCGAGGCGGATTACCGCACGGCTGCCCAGTCCGGCGGCTACACCGGCAATATCGTGGTCGGCAAGGATCTGGCCAGCATACGCCTGCCGGCGAAATAACCGCACCGCAACCGGATGGCAGCCGCATCCGGGCGCAAAAAAACCCGCTTCACCGCGGGTTTTTTGCGCATTGCAGCGGTTATGCCGCGACTGTCACCGCACCGATGGCCGCAAACAGGTTGGCGACGGTTTCCCGCGGAATATTGCGGGTGATGAAGACAATGCGCGTCGAATGATCCGCGCTGGGCCATGCTGCCAGCTCGACCGGCGGGTGGAACAAGTGCTGTACACCCTGCACCACCATCGGTCCCTGGTGCTC